>CAZTCG010000008.1:14125-15900 GCA_964612005.1 uncultured Flavobacteriaceae bacterium
AAAAAGCACGATGGAAGAGCTCCGGATTATGATGATTGGTCTAGCGAAACTGAAAGAGGAACAAAAGGATTAAACGGAGATATTTTGGTATGGAACAAAACTTTAAATTCGGCTTTTGAAATTTCTTCAATGGGAATTAGAGTGGATGAAATTGCACTAGAAAAACAACTTAAAATTACAGGTGAAGAAAATAGATTAAACTTAACTTGGCATAAAAAACTAATGAAGGGAGAATTACCTTATACCATTGGTGGAGGTATAGGCCAATCTCGATTAGCAATGCTATTGTTGCAAAAAAAACATATTGGAGAAGTACAAGCTAGTATATGGCCAAAAGAAATTAGAGAAACACTTGAAAAACAAAACATAAATTTATTATAACATGAGAAACCATTTAATTGCAATACAAGGATCAGTAGCTTCGTTTCATGATTTAGCAGCTAAAAAATATTTTGGCGAAGATGTTACTACACTCGAGTGTGGTTCATTTAAAGAAGTGTGCGATAAGATTGCTCAAAATAAAGTTGATTATGGAATTATTGCCATAGAAAATAAAGTAGCGGGGAGTATTCTTTTAAATTACCATTTAATAGAGCAGTATGATCTAAAGATTATTGGCGAAACATTTCTTCCTATTGAACTTCATTTGCTTGGTAAAAAAGGAAGCAGTATATCAAACATTGAAGAAATTGTTTCTCATCCAATGGCTCTGGGGCAAAGTCAATTATACCTTGCAGAAAACGAAAATTTAAAAGTAAGTGAATTTAAAGATACCGCAACTTGTGCTAAACTGGTTGCTGAACATCCTGATGGGAAGCTGGCTGTAATTGCCGGCCCTACTATTACTGAAGCTTATGACTTACAAGTTTTAAAAGAAAATGTAAGCGACGTAAAAAATAATTATACTCGTTTTTACATTTTAACCAAGGGAGAAGATTATGAAGAAAATCCAAATAAAGCATCAGTAACTGTTCAGGCAGATAACACACCGGGAAAATTATGTGATATTTTGGCAATACTTAAAAAACATAAACTAAACATTACAAAAGTACAAAGTGTTCCTTCTCCTCAGGACCATACTATTTATTCGTTTCATTTAGATATTGAATTCGATAATAAAAACACCTTTGAACAAGCGGTAAAAGAAATTGAACAAGAGGCTGCTTACATGAAAATACTTGGTGTATACAAAGGAGAACAACCACCATTTGCAAAATAAATTCAAATTATTTTTTATGAATAACCTACAATCCGAACAACAACAAATAAATTCTTCCATCATCAACAAAAAAGGATTAATCATTGCCGGACCATGCAGTGCTGAAAGTGAAGAACAATTGCTTGAAACAGCATTATCTTTAAAACAAGAAGGGAAAACTGATGTGTTGCGTGCAGGCATTTGGAAACCCAGAACAAACCCCGGTGGATTTGAAGGTGCAGGAACAAAAGGACTGGCTTGGTTACTAAAAGCCAAACAACAAACCGGACTTAAAACAGGAGTTGAAGTTGCAACCTCAAAACATGTGGAGGATGCCTTGAGTTTTGATGTGGATGTTTTATGGATTGGTGCGCGCACAACTGTAAATCCTTTTAGTGTTCAGCAAATTGCAGATGCATTAAAAGGTGTAAAACTTCCGGTATTAATTAAAAATCCGGTGAATGCAGATATTAAGTTGTGGATAGGTGCAGTAGAACGTATACAAAAAGCTGGAATTGAAAACATCGGATTAATTCATCGTGGATTTACTTCATTTGGCAATACCGAATACCGTAAT
>CAZTCG010000009.1:0-6931 GCA_964612005.1 uncultured Flavobacteriaceae bacterium
TTTTTTCTTAACGGTCAGCCATTCCACCTGGCTGCCCTAAAAAAAGCATTCACCCGAATCGGCACCGCGTTTGTTCGTTGCCACGCTCGGGTAAAATAAAAGATCCGGCCTAGCGTTTTTGATTTCAGGTTCCACTTTTTTTCGCTTCGCGTAGATTTTTGCGCAGCGAAGCCTTGCAAAAATCAGTGAACGAAAAAAATAGTGGAAGGAATCAATAATGCAGCCGGGAGTTTTTTTGGTTCTTTTTTTGATGGCCAAAAAAAGAACAAATAAATTTAAAAATGCAAAGATTTTTATTGTTTTACTATAAATAACTTGCATTTAATTTTAAAAATTTAAGTTTAACATTATCATTTATAAATACTTAATAGTTTCTAAGTAGTTCCTAATTAAAAACGTAATTTCAATTATCTTTGTTAGTAATAACAATGCATCCATTAAAAATAAACAAACAATTAATTGATTCTTCCTTGAATAAAGGATTATGGATAGTTGTATTACACGCAATCAGAATACCTCCACACGTTGGGCTTTTATTTAATGGCACATACTTTTCACTTAACTTAAAAGGAATTGAAAAAAACATTGAACTTGCTGTTTTGCTTAGAACTATAGAATTACAAAGCATCAAAAGCATTTTTATTAAAGTAAAAAAGCATCCTGTGTTTAGTGTGGACTATTTAAAAGAGGTATTTGATAATGATCTTTCCAGTTATCAAAAAGTAACCACAGACAACACCTGCTTTAAACCTGTTAAATTGTTTTTTGAAGAACATTATTTGTTTTGCTCACAACCTATCCAATTTTTATTCGAATTGTTTTCGCCTTTGAGATCAAATGAGATGATTGAAAAAACAATTGCTTTAAATTTAAAGGAGGAAATTATTGACGATAATTTTACATTTAATACCTATACTTCTGAAGACATTAAAAATAAATTAGCACGTATTAAACTAATTTATCATGATTAACCTGCAAGGAGATAAAATTTACCTACGCGCACCCGAACAGCATGATGCTGATTTAATGTATGTTTGGGAAAATAACACCAGTTACTGGCAAGTTAGCAATACCATTGTTCCTTACTCAAAATTTTCATTGGAACAGTATTTACTTAGTGCGCATCTTGATTTGTTTACCAATAAACAAATCCGCTTGATGATTTGCACAAAAAACAATGATGCCATTGGTTGTATTGATTTATTCGATTTTGATCCGTATCATAACCGCGTAGGCATTGGAATTTTAATCGATGAAGAACACCAAGGAAATGGGTTTGCAGATGATGCTCTGCGCACATTGATTAACTATTGTTTCCGAATTTTATGCTTAAATCAAATTTATTGCAGCATTGGTATTACCAATGAAAAAAGTTTACGTCTTTTTAAAAAACATCAATTTAATTTAATCGGCATCCGAAAGGCATGGAATAAAATTTCCAAAAATGAATTTGAAGATGAATATTTGTTGCAGTTAATTAATGAATAGCAATAAATTCATACTTGTTTTTATTGCAGTATTGCTGTGTATAATTTCCTTTTTTATTTCATGTACAACTGAGACACAGGAAAAAAAAATAAATACAAAAGATACCCTCACTTCTTTATATTTAAACCATCATGATACAGCCAAATTTGTTGGCATGAAAACCTGTATGCTTTGCCATCAGGATATGCACAGCACCTTTATTGAAACCGGCATGGGCAAATCGTTTGAACATGCACACAAAGGAAAGTCAGCTGCAAATTTTGAGCACCCGATGATTTATGATAAATTCTCTGACTTTCACTACAAGGCATTTTGGAAAAATGACTCCATGTACATACATGAATTTCGTTTGGATAAAAAAGACACCATCTATCAGCGCATTGAAAAGGTTGATTACATCATTGGTTCTGGGCAACATACCAATTCGCACATGCAAAACAGCAATGGTTATTTTAATCAAATGCCCATGACGTTTTATACTCAAAAAAAACAATGGGATCTGCCTCCGGGTTTTGAAAATGGCTTTAACACGAGATTTAATCGTAAGATTGGATTGGAATGTATGAGTTGCCATAACTCATACCCCGAATTTGTATTAGGCTCAGAAAACAAATACAAATCTGTTCCGGAAGGCATTACTTGCGAACGTTGTCATGGTCCGGGCAGCATCCATGTTGCACAACGAAGCAGCGGAACAAAAGTTGATACTTCAAAATTTATTGATTATTCAATTGTAAATCCTGCAAAATTGAGTATCGACAGGCAGTTTGATATTTGCCAACGTTGCCACTTGCAAGGCAATGCAATTTTGAAAGAAGGAAAATCATTTCTTGATTTTAAACCCGGAATGAAACTTAGTGATTTCATAACTGTCTTCCTTCCAAAGTATGCTAACGCAGATGACGAATTCATTATGGCATCGCATACCGACAGGTTGAAGCAAAGCAAATGCTTTGTGGTTTCTTATGAGAAATCAATGAAACAAAATGCCAATTCATTAAAACCTTATAAAAATGCGATGACTTGTGTAACTTGCCACAACCCACACTTAAGCGTGCAAGCCACCAACAATGCAAAGTTTAATGCTGCTTGTTTAAATTGCCATACTAACTCACAACAAACAAAAGGCAATTGTTCGGATAACAGTGTTAAGGCACAATTAACTTTTAATCAATCGAAAGATATAAATTGCGTGGGCTGCCACATGCCCCGCTCGGGTTCCATTGATATTCCACACGTAACTGTTCACGATCATTACATCCGTAAACCAACTACAAAATCTGAGAAAGAAAAAGTAAAACAATTTCTGGGCTTGTTTGCTATTAATGATAAACAACCTGATTCGTTAACCCGTGCAAAAGCATACATCAATCAATTTGAAAAATTTGAGCAAAAGATAGAATTCCTAGATTCTGCAAAAAAATACCTCTCTGAACAAAACACCCATTTGTTGAATAAAAATTTAGATGCATTGGTGCAGTTGCATTTTTTAAAACAAGATTATGCAAGTGTTGTTTCCATTATTAATAAATTAAGTAGCGAACAAGTTTTAAAAAACAGATTAAACAAACAAAGTTACAGTAACGATCATGCCTGGACCTGTTACCGAATTGCCGAATCTTGTTTGAATTTGAACAATGCAAAACAAGCATTGTTGTTTCATAAAAAAGCAGTTGAGCTTGCGCCTTTTGTGCCTGATTTTAGAGATAAGTTAGCGAATTGTTATGCCATTAATGGTGATGTAAAAAATGCTGAACTCCAATTTCAGCAAACCTTAAAAGAATATCCAAAACACATTAGCGCCTTAACCAATTATGGCTATTTATCATTAACTATGGGCAATTTGCAGAAGGCAGAACAATTATACAATCAGGCATTAAAATTAGATCCCGATTTTGAACCTTTGCTGATGAACCTTGCCGGATTAAAAAATTTTAAAGGCGACACAAAAGGTGCAATTGAAATCCTAAAAAAAATCCTCAAGAGAAACCCGAATAATCATCAGGCTCAATTAATTTTATCTAAACTGAAAGTTTAGAGTCTCTTTCATCAGTTTTGTTCTGACAATCTTAAGCCATCCTAAATCAAATTTCTAAAATCTAAAATAATACTGAATCAAGATGGCAGGACGCAAGAGTCAGGATTTTCTTTGTCTTGTTTCTTGCCGTCCTGTTTCTTGCGTCATCATTTCCTAAATCTGATTTCTAAAATCTAAAATGAATCCACTTCTTCTTTCTCCAATTTTGAAATAACTAATGTAGCAACACCGTTTCCTATTAAGTTAGTAATTGCTCTGGCTTCACTCATAAATTTATCAATGCCTAACAAAAAAGCTAAACCTTCTACCGGAATTTTATGTAATGCAGTTAATGTTGATGCAAGAACTACAAACCCACTTCCTGTTACTCCTGCTGCACCTTTAGAGGTGAGCATTAGTAAACCTAATATGGAAATCATTTCTCCTATGCTTAACGGAATGTTGTAAAGCTGTGCAATAAACAATACCGCCATTGATAAATAGATAGATGTTCCATCGAGATTAAACGAATAACCTGTTGGAACAACTAGGCCAACAACCGATTTACTGCAACCCAATCCTTCCAGCTTTGCCATTAATGAGGGCATTGCAGGTTCTGACGATGAAGTAGCAAAAACCAATAACAATTCTTCCTTAATGTATAGAATAAATTTTCGGATACTCATTTTGAAATACTTCATGATTAAGCCCAACACAATAAATACAAATAAAAACATGGTGATGTACATGGTTAACATAAGTTTGCCAAGTGGCAATAAAGTGGTAATTCCAAATTTACCTACAGCAAAAGCAATCCCTGCAAATGCAGCTATTGGTGCAAGTAACATGATGTAGCCTAAAATTTGGAAAGTGAAATCGGACCATTTTTTTAATGTAGAAATGTAAGTGTTTTTATTGTTTAAAAAGGTGATAACAATACCACTGATAATTGCAAGTAATAGAATTTGTAAAGTGAAATTGTTTAGTAAAAAAGTGATCCAATCAAAACTTTTTTCTCCGGCTTTAATGTAAGTTGTAGCATCTTTTGCTTCCAATAAATTGATATCTATTTTTCCTGGCTGCAACAAATGAGCAACTAAAACCCCTAAGAGTAAAGCAAAAGTGGTTACCAACTCAAAATAGATTAATGATTTTAAACCAATGCGGCCAACCTTTTTTAAATCGCCAATGGCAGAAATACCAATAGTGACAGTAAAAAAGATTATTGGTGCAATAAATACTTTAATGATTTTTATAAAGCTGCTTCCAATAATTTCGAGTTTCACGGCAAATGATGGAAATAAAAATCCAACGAGTATTCCTGCAGCTATGGCTAAAAATACCTGAAAAGCAAGATTTCGAAATAGATTCAATATGCGACTTTGACTTTTCATTATTCATTTAAAATTACATTTATAATTTTAATCTGCTAATTTTGATTGATGATAAAAAAGTTTGGTTTAATCGGTAAAAAATTAGGGCATTCATTTTCAAAAAATTATTTTGAAAAAAAGTTTGCAGAACTACAATTAACAGATCACGAATACCATTTATTCGAGCTAGAAAATTTATCAGAATTTAAATCGCTCATCTCGAATGAAAAAGAGCTAGTTGGTTTAAATGTAACTATTCCATATAAAGAAGAAATAATTCCTTATTTAGATGAATTGGACGAAACAGCGAGTGTAGTAAATGCTGTAAATTGCATTAAGATAATTCGTGCTGATCATAAAATTTTTCTAAAAGGTTATAATACCGATGTGTTTGGATTCAAACAATCACTTAAACCGTTTTTGGAACCTCAGCACGAAAGAGCTTTATTGTTGGGAACAGGTGGTGCATCCAAAGCAGTAAAACATGTTTTAGAAAGTTTTGGCATTTCTGTTTGGGAAGTAAGCAGAAACAAAACCAAAGAAAATCAATTTACTTACGAAGAATTAAATAAAGAGCTAATCAACCATTTTAAGTTAATTGTTAATGCAACGCCAATTGGTATGTATCCAAACAATAATGAATGCCCAGCAATTCCTTATGATGCAATAGAGCGAGATTTTTTATTATATGATTTAGTCTATAACCCTGAGGAAACCTTGTTTTTAAAAAAAGGGAAAGAAAAAGGAGCAGTTTGCATAAATGGCTTAAGCATGCTTTACCATCAGGCAGACGAAGCTTGGAGGATTTGGAATGAAATAAAATAGTTATTCATTATTTGATGGAAAGTAAACTTATTTGAAACTTTATATTCTGACCTATATTTTTACATCCATGTTGCACAAAAAGAAATAAACTCTTTTCTTAACTGATTAAAATTTTTCTCAAAACTTTCCACTAGGTCTTTTTCTTTCTCATGATATTCCGTTTTGCGACGATCAAGAGCAACCGGATTCTGTTTAACTTCTTTTTCTAATAAATTTTCATTCATTTTTACAGCATGAAATATCTCATCAATATTGTTGCGTTGAATGATGAATTGATTTTGAAAATGCTCTACCATTTTCAAAAATTCACTAGTGTTGTTTTTTGAAACTAAAGCTTCCAAGTGCTTTTTTAAAATAGTTAAATCATCTTTGTAAAAATGTAGTGTATTTAACCAAGTAGTGTTTTCAGTATGTTGCGTTAAAATATTTTCTTGATGTGTTGTTGTCATAGGATTTTATTTGACTACAAATAAAAGCAGCGCAACATTTATTTTGATTGACAACAATCACTCATCTTTAAGAGTTTCATCAGTTTTTAGAATAAGACGCATTTAAAAAACAAAAAATATCATTTTTCCATATTCATTCCCAGGTGATAAAAAACAAAACTCCACATGTCTGAAAATTCAGCAATTTGTTTTGATGTAGGTTTTCCGGCACCGTGCCCAGCATTGGTATCAATCCTAATAATTATAGGATTCTCAGATTGATTGTATTCCTGCAACGTAGCAGCAAATTTAAACGAATGAGCAGGTACAACGCGGTCATCATGATCACCGGTTAAAATTAATGTTGCCGGGTATTTTACTTTACGCACATTATGTAAGGGTGAATACTTGTAGAGATAATTGAACTGCGTTTCGTTTTCACTGGTGCCATAATCAGTTGCCCAAGCCCAACCAATTGTGAATTTGTGATAACGTAACATATCCAAAACACCAACAGTTGGAATGGCTACTTTGCATAAATCCGGACGCTGTGTCATTACAGCACCAATCAATAATCCACCATTTGATCTTCCGTGAATAGCTAACTTAGAAGGATTGGTGTATTTTTCTGTACATAAATACTCAGCTGCTGCAATAAAATCATCAAACACATTTTGTTTATTTAATACTGTTCCTGCTTTATGCCAATTCTCTCCGTATTCACCACCACCACGAATTCCTGGGATTGCGTAAACACCTCCCTGCTCTAAAAACACACAGCGATCGAGTCTTAAATCAGG
>CAZTCG010000009.1:6973-15702 GCA_964612005.1 uncultured Flavobacteriaceae bacterium
ATGGATTAGTGCCGTCAAGTTTAATTCCTTTTTTTGCAATAATAAACATCGGAATTTTTGTGCCATCTTTACTTTTATAAAACACTTGTTTAGTTTCATACTCTTTAGAATTAAAATTAATTTTTGGCTGAAATAGCAAATTTAATGTTCCGGTTTTCACATCTAATTTGTAAATACTGCTTGCTTGTGTAAAGGTTATAAAATCAATATATCCAACCGTTTTGTCTTTTTCAAAATTAATGGCATTTACTTTACCGATATCGGGCAATTTTATTTCAGTAAGCAGTTTGCCCTTAAGGTCTCTGATTTCCATTTTACTGGTAACATGGTGTAAGTAATTTAAAATCCAATATTCTTTGGCAATTGTTATATTTTCCAATAAGTCTTCACGTTGCGGAATAATTTCTTTTGCTAGTTTTAAGTCGGGTTGATTAATATTTAGTTCAATTACCTTTCTGTTAGGCGCGTTGTAATTAGTTAAGATGATTAATTTATCATCTCGCATATCCAATACATTATAATCATTTTCAAAATCATCTGCAATGGTAATGAGCGATTCATCGTTTGATCCGACTTTTTTTAGAAATAAACTATTGCCGGTGGTAGATTCGTTACCTGAAATAATAAGGTATTTATTGTCGTCGCTTAATGAACAATAAAAACTTCGTTTCGGATGTTTTTCATCAGAGAAAATAAGTTGGTCTTGTTTTGGATTAGTTCCTATTTTGTGATACATGACGCGTTGGTTTTCATTAGATGCAACTAACTCTTTGCCCGTTTCCGGTTGCTGGTATTTGCTATAATAAAAACCATCTTCGCCATTCCATTCAATGCCCGAAAATTTTATCCATGTAATTTCTTCGTCAATGATCTGCAACGAATTAATATCCATGATTTGAATGGTATTCCAGTCAGAACCAGCTCTTGAGTAGGAGAACGCATAATACTTTCCGTTTTTTGAAACAGCATCTGTGCTAATCGATATCGTTCCATCCTCTGCTAGTTTGTTGGGATCAAGTAGCACTCGCGGAGCAGATTTTTCATCATCCTGCACATACAAAACAGATTGATTTTGTATGCCGTTGTTTTTATAAAAAAACAATTTACCTGCTTTGGTGTAAGGTGCAGATTGCTTTTCGAAGTTCCATAATTCCGTTAAGCGTTGTTTTACTTTTTCGCGAAATGGAATTGCAGACAACTTACTTTCGGTATATTTATTTTGTGTCCTTACCCATTCTTCTGTTTCCTTGCTTCTATCATCCTCAAGCCAGCGATATGGGTCAGATACTTTCTCTCCAAAATAAATATCCGTTTGATCTATTTTTTTAGTAATTGGATTCTGTGCATTTGAAAATAAAGCAGTTATAAATAAGATTGCTAGCAGTTGAAATTTCATTACTATTCGTGTTGATTTATGCAATATTAATGATAAAAACATACATTTGCTTTTACTAAATTGTATTTACATGAAGTATTTTTTTATTGCGGTGATTTGTTTGTTAACGTTTGTATCTTGTCAGTCAAACTCAACATCAAAAGAAACAAAAACCACTAATTTGGACAGCTCTTTTACTCAGCTATCGAATAGATTCATTGAAAACCTTTGGAAAATTTATCCGGGCTGGGCAAGTGGTTTGGGCAATCATACATACGATACTGTTCTAATTATACCAAACGAAGCCAATCGAAAAAAAGAATTATTGTTTTGCGAAAATTATTTGGATACTTTCTCTTATTTTAATTCAAAAGATTTAAATGAATCCAACAAAACAGACAAGGCATTAATTGAGAATTTTTTAAAATCCACCAAATGGTCCATCTCACAATTTAAATCCTACGAATGGAATCCTTCTGAATATAATCCCGGAGGCAGTATCGCAGACATCTTAAATAACAAAAAAGAAAAACCAGAAATCAAAGTTCAGCATGCAGTAAAAAAATTAAAACAAATAGACAACTATTATTCTGCCGCAAGAGCAAATATTAAAAATCCTACCAAGGAACATACCGAACTTGCCATTATGCAATTAAAAGGAACCGTCGATTATTTTGCAAGTTCGTTGAATGACAGTATTAAAAAAACAAAACTGGATGCTACTAAAAAAGAGGAATTGCTTAATGAAGTAGTTAAAGTAAACGCAAGTATTTCAGGGTTTGTATCTTATTTGGATTCATTATTGAAAAACACAAAAATATTCCGTGATTTCAGAATAGGAAAAGTGTTGTATGCCGAAAAATTCAAATACGATATTCAATCTGCCTACACACCCGATGAAATTTACAAAAAGGCATTAGCGCGTAAAAGCGAACTATTAAATGAAATGGATGCTATCTCAAAAAAGTTATGGTCGAAGTATATTAAAACCGAAAACTATCCTGCTGACAGCAAAGTAGCCATTAAGCAATTAATTACTGCCATTTCAAAAACTCATGTTGAGCGCAGTAAATTTCAGCAGGAGATTGAACAACAAATTCCAATACTCACCGAATTTGTAAGAAAGAAAGATTTGCTTTACCTCGATCCAAAAAAACCTTTGGTTGTTCGCAAAGAACCAGAATGGATGGCAGGTGTTGCGGGCGCTTCTATTTCATCACCCGGACCTTACGATAAAGAAGGGGATACATTTTACAATGTAGGTTCCTTGGCAGCATATAGTAATGATGAGGCAGAAAGTTTTTTACGTGAATACAACAAATACATTTTACAGATTTTAAATATACACGAAGCCATTCCAGGACATTACGCGCAGTTGGTATACAGCAATCAATCACCTAGTTTAATAAAAAGTATTTTCGGAAATGGCGCCATGATTGAAGGATGGGCTGTTTATACCGAACGCATGATGCTGGAAGAGGGCTGGGCAAAAAACACTGAACTTAATGGTAATGTAGAAGAAGATGAAATGTGGTTGATGTATTGCAAATGGCACATGAGAGTAGTGTGTAATACTATACTTGATTATTCTTTACACAACTTAAACATGAGTAAGGAAGAAGGATTGAATTTATTAATGAACGAAGCCTTCCAAGAAAAAGCCGAAGCAGAAGGAAAATGGAAACGTGCTACGTTAACTCAAGTTCAGCTCTGCTCCTATTTTACTGGTTATTCAGAGATACATGATTTGAGAGAAACCATAAAACAAAAACAAGGCAAAGCATTTGATTTGAAAAAATTTCATGAACGTTTTTTAAGTTTTGGTTCAGCACCTGTTAGTGAAATAAAACTATTGATGAACGATTAATTTTGTTTGTTTTTATGTTTGAGGAATTCAGAGAAGCTTTATTAATACTAATTTCTACTCCTGTTTATGCCATTGTAATTGGTATAGAGATGCTGATGTCTTACTTTCATCAACACCACAATTACAGCAAAAAAGGCACAATTGAAAACATATATCTCATGATGTTAAATATGGGATTAGATATTTTAATGAGAGGTGTTTGTTTATTTATACTAAATTATTTTTTTCAATATCATGTTGCTCAATTACAAAATCCATGGTTGTATTGGATAGTATTGGTGATTGCTCAAGATTTTTTATTTTACTTATTACATTTAGTCGATCATTATTGCCGTTTTTTCTGGGCAGTTCATGTCACGCATCATTCATCAGAAGAATTTAATCTCACTGTCGGATTTCGTTCATCAGTTTTTCAACCATTGTATCGATTCATTTATTTTATTCCATTATCGCTTCTTGGCTTTTCAGGTAAAGACATCATGTTTGTGTATTCTGCAACGCAGATCTACGGAATTTTAATACACACTAAGTACATTTATAAATTAGGTTTTTTGGAATGGATTTTTTCTACACCCTCTCATCACAGAGTTCATCACGCATCCAATATTCCTTACCTTGATAAAAACATGGGTATGTTATTAATCATCTGGGATAGAATTTTTGGAACCTTTGCCGAAGAGGATGAAAACGAACCGGTTAAATATGGCTTAACTGAAAATATTAAAAGTCATCACCCGGCACATGTTGTTTTTCATGAGTGGAAAAGTATGTTTCATGATGTTGCCAAAACAAACTCATTTTCAGAAAAAATAAAGTATTTATTTGCACCTCCCGGCTGGAGCCACGATGGCAGTAAAAAAACGGCCAATCAGTTGAGGAAAGAGTTTGGGAAAAGGAATTAAAATCTAAATTAACGGTTGAAAACTTCGTTTACAGCATATTAATTAGAATGTATATTTGTAAAACTAAATTTTAAAACAATGGTAATGACTTACGAAAATGTATTAACGGAAATTGAAAACAACACAATGATTATCACCGTTAATCGTCCGGATAAATTAAATGCTTTAAATAATAAAACGATAGAAGAATTACATGAGGCTTTACATGAAGCCGAGCAAGATAAAAACATTAAATGCATCATTATTACCGGTAGCGGAAATAAAGCATTTGTTGCGGGAGCTGATATTGCAGAGTTTGCAGATTTTAATGTGAATCAGGGTAAGCAGTTAAGTGCAACCGGTCATTTTAAAATTTTTAATTTCATCGAAAATTATTCTAAACCTGTAATTGCAGCCGTAAACGGTTTTGCATTGGGCGGTGGTTTAGAATTGGCTATGGCTTGCCATATTCGTGTTGCAAGTGATAATGCTAAAATGGGATTACCTGAAGTAACATTAGGTGTAATACCTGGTTATGGTGGTACACAACGTTTAGCACAATTAGTAGGTAAAGGCAAAGCTTTTGAAATGATAATGACTGCTGATATGTTAAATGCACAAGATGCACTAACTTGGGGTTTAGTTAATCATGTAACAACTCAAGAAGAATTACTTAATAAATGCAAAGAAATTGCAAGCAAAATTTCATTGCGTTCTTCGGTTGCTGTAAAAACAGCAATTAAAGTAATTAATGCAGGATACAACAAACAAGAAAATGGCTTCGAGGTAGAAATCGAAGAATTCGGGAAAATGTTTGGTACCGGTGATTTTAAAGAGGGTGTAAAAGCTTTCCTTGAAAAAAGAAAAGCTAATTTTCCCGGCAATTAATTTTATTTCAACCTAATCTTATAACGGATTATCTTTTTATGTGTGTAAAAATGTAATCCGTTATTTTTTCATATAAATGTGCTCTGTCTTTACCCATTACATTGTGTTCGTGACCAGGGTAAACAAAATAATCCAATAGTTTACTTTTATCTACACAGGCTTTTGCAAATAGTAAGCTGTGTTGCCAAACCACTACAGGATCTTCTGTTCCATGTATCATTAACAAACGACCTTTAAGGTTTTGAGCATAATCCGTTAAAGTACTTTTTTTATAACCTTCTGGATTAGCTTGTGGTGTATCCATATAACGTTCAGTATACATTATTTCGTAATATCTCCAATCAATAACCGGTCCGCCGGCAATACCAACTTTAAAAACATCAGGATGTTTCAACATCATATTTGTTGTCATAAATCCTCCGAAGCTCCAACCAAAAATTACCATGTTCGTTGTATCTACCCAACTTTGTTTTTTCAAATAAGCTACACCGTCTAACTGATCAGCAGTTTCAGCATCACCTAAATTTCTGAATGTAGCCTGTTCAAATTTTCTGCCTCTGTTTTCACTTCCTCTACTATCAACTGTAAATACAACAAAACCTTGTTGCGCCATATATTGAAACCATAAATCTCCACCGCCATTCCAAGTGTTATTGATCATTTGAGCGTTTGGCCCACCATACAAGTAAACCAATGCAGGATATTTTTTTGTAGAATCGAAATTAACTGGCAGGAATCTGCGCGCATACAACGGTGTGCCATCCTTTGCTTTAATAGTAAATATGGATAGTTTACCCAATGCATAATCCTTTAATGGATTATCCGCTGATTTTAAAACGGTAATTTTCTTTTTGTCTTTGCACGAATAAACACTTTGCTCTCTTGGAACATCTAAGCTTTGATAATGATCTAATGCAAAATTTCCATCGCTTGATATTAATGCAGTATGAGTTCCGGTGCCGGAAGTAATTTGATCTATTTTACCTGTTTTTAAATTCACTCGGCATAAGTGGCGCGTAACCGGACTTTCAATAGTTGAAGTAAAAAATAAGTTTTCTCCTTTGTTATCAAAACCATTAATAGAAGTAACTAACCAATCTCCTTTGGTTAATTGTTTAATTAAGGTTCCGTTTGCATTATATAAATAAACATGATTAAATCCATCGCGCTCGCTTTGCCAAATAAATTGATCAGGGTTGTTTGGAACAAATTCCATGGTGTGAAGTGGCTGCACGTATTTTTCGTCTTTTTCTTCAAATAACGTAGCAATAAAATTACCTGTGCTTGCATCATAGCTGTTAAATTTTAAGTGATTTTGATCACGATTTAAAACCGCTATATAAATTATTTTTTCATCCGGGCTCCAGGCAACATTTGTTAAGTATTGTTCTTTAGGCTCGCCTGTTTTTAAATAGATGATTGTTTGTTTTTCGGGACGGTAAACACCAACTGTTACGTAATGACTACTATCGCCTGCCATTGGATATTTAATCATGCGCGCACTTGCCGGACGATCACCAATTTCCATAATGGGATAAGTGCTAACATTAGTTTGATCCATTCTGTAAAAAGCCAGCAGGTTTCCTTTTGGCGACCAGAAGGTGCCTTTGAAAATACCAAACTCTTCACGATGTACCGATTTACCATATACCAAATTTATATTTCCATCTTTTGAAACCTGTTGATTACTGCCATTATAGTTCACAAACAAATTTTCATCAACCGTATAAGCAATTGTTCCGTTTATTGATTTATCAGTATTTTCAGCGTTTTCAGGAAGTTTAGGTACATCTTTTTTGTCCTTAATTGTTTTAGTGATTAAATCAAAAACAATGGTTTTATTTTCTTTTTCAAAAGTAAATTGTGATGCAGAAGTGAAATTCATTATCGGGAAATCTTTTACTTCTTTTAAGCCATTATTTTTTAGTTGAACATTCAATTCGTCTAAAGTAAGTACGGATTCAATTTTACTGTTTTTAACATTTCCTTTGTTTAAGCTTGTAACCTTTTCTTTTGTGTCCACGTAAACGTAGTCAGAAGTACCTGATATCCAACTTAATTGTTGAAGTTTGGAAGGAGCAAGAAGATTACGTTGTTTCAAAACAGCATCAGATACAGTAAGCATCTTCTGCGCATTAAGAACAAAACAACTAAGTACAAATACTAATAAAAATCTTTGTTTCATAAACGATTTATTTTGGAGCAAAGTTAAAATAAGATTGATTGATATAACACTCAAACCTGTAATCATGAATTTAACTACCTACATATTGTACCCTTTTCCTAATCGCTTAAATTCTAAATACCATGAAAACAACAAACAATTCCCTGAAAACACTTTTACTTGTATCTATATTGATACTTAGTTCAAGTTCTTTATTTTCTGCTAACGATAGTGCTGCAGAAGAAAAAGATTACACTTTTCTAATTACAGTTCTGGCAGGAAGCATCGCATTTATAGCCATGTTTAGCGCCAAAATTTGGTACGATAGAAAAGAAGAAAAACAACGCGAGCTGGAATTAAAAAACAGAAGGGCGATGAACAAAAATCGACCAATGAAAAATTTCGGCACAAGTGCGGGTTAAAAAAAAGAGGCAGCCAATTGGCTGCCTCTTGTATTATAATTTAGCTTTCACTTCAACCATTTCGTAACCTTCAATGATGTCGCCAACTTGTATGTCGTTGAATTTATCGATGTTTAATCCACACTCGTAACCAGTTGCTACTTCTTTCACATCATCTTTAAAGCGTTTTAAAGATCCTAAAGCGCCGGAATGAATTACAATTCCATCTCTGATGATACGAACTTTTGTATTACGATTTACTTTACCATCTAATACATAACAACCTGCAATGGTTCCTACTTTACTGATTTTGAAAACTTCACGTATTTCAATGTTACAAGTAATTTTTTCTTCGAACTCAGGAGCTAACATACCTTCCATAGCAGCTTTAACTTCGTTAATAGCATCGTAGATGATTGAATACAATCGGATGTCTATTTCTTCGGTCTCCGCTAATTTTCTGGCATTAGCTGTTGGACGAACCTGAAAACCTAAAATAATTGCATTGGATGCAGAAGCTAACATAACGTCGCTTTCGCTAATTGCACCTACTGACTTAAGAATAATATTCACCTGTACTTTTTCAGTTGATAATTTCAGTAATGAATCGGATAATGCCTCTACCGAACCATCCACGTCACCTTTTACCAACACATTCAATTCTTTGAAATCACCAATTGCCAAACGGCGACCAATTTCATCTAAGGTAATATGCTTACGAGCACGCATGCCTTGTTCGCGTTGCAGCTGCAAACGTTTAGTTGCTAATTCTCTTGCTTCGCGTTCATCATTTAGTACGTGGAATTTATCCCCTGCTTGTGGTGCACCATTTAAACCTAGTAACATTACCGGAATTGCCGGCCCTGCAGATTGAATACGTGAACCACGCTCATTATTTAAAGCTTTTACTCTTCCGTGGAATGAACCAGCTAAAACAACATCACCAACTTTTAAAGTTCCGGCTTCAACCAATACAGTTGCCTCATAACCTCTTCCTTTATCTAATTTAGTTTCAATAACTGTTCCGCTTGCGCGACGTTTTGGATTAGCTTTAAGGTCAAGCATTTCAGCTTCCAATAAAACTTTCTCCAATAATAAGTCAATGTTTTTTCCTTGTTTTGCAGAAATTTCCTGGCACTGGTATTTGCCTCCC
>CAZTCG010000010.1:0-11516 GCA_964612005.1 uncultured Flavobacteriaceae bacterium
TACGTTTAGCTTCTTGTTCAGCTTTTATTCTAGCTTCCTCTTCCGCTTTACGTTTTGCTTCATCAATTGCTTTTTGTTTTGCCTCTTCTTCCGCTTTTTTGATTGCCTCGGCCTTAGCTTTAGCTTCTGCCTCAGCTTCTGCTATTAATCTATTTATTTCAACAATTTTATCTTTTGGATATTTTTCTTTTGGTTTAAATTTTAGTGATTCATTGTATTGTGAAATTGCTCTTTCGTATTCTTTCTTTGCAAAAAACTTTTCAGCACTTGCGATTGCATCATCGTATTTTTTTTGATTATTTTTAAATTGAAACTCTTGTTCTATCAATTTATCTTCTGCTCGAAGCATTTGGTCTAAATAATCAATATCGTATTCAAACTTGTCTTTCGGCACATCAAAAAATATTTTATTCATAGGTTGGTTATACAACGAATAATCCATTCCTTCAATCATTGGGCGAACAGATGTTTCTATTGAAATTGGATTAAATTTCTCATAGGTACGCTGTTCAGTGATACCTTTAGTAGATACGATGAATTTTTTTGAAATAAAATTTTTAGTGTTTAAAACAATTAGTAAGTCCATGTTTAATGGAAGTTGAATACTGTATTTACCATCAGAACCAGTAGTGATTGTTGAAACGATTTCATTACCGTGCATTACTTGAATTGTAGCACCACTAATTGGCCCGTTTACATCAGAAATTTTACCATTTACAACGGGTTGGTAGGTTTTAATTTTAGATTTTACTTCAGCATCATATAATTTATTGGTTCCAATAATTCCATCTTTAGGTTTCTGTTCATTTGGTTTTATTTGTGAAGCTTCAGTATAAAATTTAATTGCATCTTCATATTGTTTTTTTCCTAGGGCTTTTTCCGCATTTTCAATTGCCTTATCGTATTTTTCCTCTCTTACCAAAACGATTTTTTCTTGTTCAATTACCATTGTTTCGTTTTTTTGCATTTGATTTTGAAAGCTTAAATCATATTCGAAACGATCTTTTTTTATATCAAAATAAAACTTACTCATTGGTTGATTGTACATAGAGTAATCTATATCAACTACTTTTTTTCTGATTTTTGTTTCAATAAAAACCGGTGTAAATTTTTGTTTTAGTCTTTTTTCTGTAATACCTACAGTTGATGCTAAAAACTTTTTGGTGATATATCCCTCTTTAACTAAACAAATATAAAAGTCACCATTAATAGGAAGCTGCAAGGAATATTTACCATCAGTTGCAGATTCAACAGCATTTACAATTTTATTGCCTTGATGAAGTTCTATTTTAACATTGGAAACTGGGCCTTTTTCATCAGTAATTAAACCATCGAATACCGGAAAATTATTTGGCATTTGCGCCTCGCTTTCATTTTTTAAACGCGTTGCCTCTGCAATACCATCAATTGGCAGTTGTTGTTTAGGCATAAGTTTAGATGCTTCTGTAAAATTTTTTATAGCTGCACCATAATCCTTCTTTTCCATTGCTTTTTCAGCAAGTTTCATGGCATCGTTATACTTTTTTTCTCTTTTGAGATAATCTTCTTCCTGAGCAAAAATTGCATCTTGTGCCTTAAGCATTTGGTTTAAATAATTGATATCAAATTCAAATTTGTCTCTTGGCGCATCAAAGTAAAACTTACTCATTGGCTGATCATAGATAGAATAGTTGATATCTCCTATTTTTTTTCTAATCTCAACTTCAATAACTATAGGATTAAATTTTTCGGTGGTTCTGTCATCACTAATTCCTTTTGTAGAAAAAAGAAACTTTTTACCAACTAGTTCAGGTTTACTAATACTTACAATAAAATCTCCGTTAATGGGAAGTTGAATTACGTACCTTCCATCTGAAGAAGTTGAAACCGTGTTTATTAGTTTACTGCCTTGATAAACTCTGATTACGGCACCGGCTAATGGTCCTTTTTCGTCTACTACCTTACCATTAATTACCGGAGAAAATGGTTGAGCCAATATGCCAAAAGACAAGCCAATGAGTAAATAAAATAAATAAACTAATTTCATCAATAGAATTGGAGAGTAAATTTAGTAATATTGTTCTTAATATTGAATTTTTTATTGCGTTATGCAACTTAGTTATTGGGAAAAACAGTATTTTTTTAATAAATCTGATCTGATTGTAATTGGTAGCGGAATAGTTGGGTTAAATGCTGCAATAAGTTTTAAAAAACAATTTCCAAATAAACAAGTTGTTATTCTTGAGAGAGGTATTATTCCAACGGGTGCAAGCACTAAAAATGCCGGTTTTGCTTGTATAGGCAGTGTATCAGAACTAGCAGATGATTTAACGAAAATGTCTGAAAAAAATGTATGGGAAACTGTACAATTACGTTATAGTGGTTTAAAAAAATTAAGAAATATAGTTGGCGATACCTCTATGGACTATCAGTCTTTAGGAGGATATGAGGTGTTTGACTCAAAAGAACAATTTGAGTTAAATGCTGCAAAAATCCCAGAATTTAACAAAGAATTACTGCCTATAACCGGATTACAAGAGACTTTTATCGTTAATCATGATAAAATAAAAGAAACAGGAATGAAGGGCTTTTCTTATTGCATTGAGAATAGAGCTGAGGGACAAATTAATACAGGCTTGATGATGCGAAAACTATTAGAAGTTGCTTATCAACTAGGAATTCAGTTATTTAATCATATTCAGGTTTTATCCATAAATGATAACTTAAACCAAGTAGAGCTGATTTGTAATCATGATTTGATTTTAAAAACAGAAAAGGTTATTGTTGCAACTAATGGATTTGCAAAAGAATTATTATCATTAGAAGATGTGGAGCCTGCACGAGCTCAGGTTTTAATAACTCAACCCATAAATAATTTAAATTTAAAAGGTAGTTTTCATTACGATAGTGGATATTATTATTTTAGAAACATTGATAATAGAATATTATTTGGAGGTGGGAGAAATTTAGATTTTAAAGGTGAAAATACAAGTCACCTCGGACTATCTGACCTCATTCAAAATCAACTGGATAATTTACTTTTAACTTGTATAATTCCAAACACGAAAGTTGATATTGATAGGAGATGGAGTGGAATAATGGGGGTGGGTAGTGAAAAAAAACCGATAATAAAACATGTTTCGAATAATGTGGTGTGTGCAGTTAGAATGGGGGGTATGGGAGTTGCAATAGGAAGTTTGGTTGGTGAAAAAGCTGTGAATACTTTGGTTGATTAAGATTTTTTTCTTTATCTCCTTCCTGGTTATTTTATTATCTTCGTTAACTTTATATGTTGTTTATTACCTTTCAATTTATAGACGCGCTTGATATATTGTTGGTGGCTTTTTTGCTTTACCAAGTTTATACTATTGTTAAAGGCACTCCTGCGGTTAATATTTTTACGGGAATATTTGTAATTTATGTAGTTTGGATAATAGTTAGAGCCCTTGATATGAAACTATTTGGCTCTATTTTAAGTAAGTTTATTGATGTTGGTGTTATTGCAATTATTATTGTTTTTCAACAAGAGTTACGTAAATTTTTATTATTCGTTGGTACCAACGAATTTATAAACAGAAATCGCATTTTAAAGGCGCTATTTTCAACCAATTCTAAGAAATCAACTACATCATTTGCTAACATAAATTTTAAACCTATTATTTCAGCTTGCTTTAAAATGGGTGAAACAAAAACAGGGGCATTAATTGTTTTGAGCAGAAATACGGATTTAATATTGTACATCAATACGGGTGATTCTATAGACGCTGCTGTTTCTGAACGGATGCTTGAAAATATTTTTTTTAAAAATAGTCCTTTACATGATGGAGCGGTTATTATTACCGGAAATAAAATTGTTGCAGCACGTTGTGTTTTGCCCGTAACAGAAAAAGAACAATTTCCCGCGCATTATGGCATGAGACACAGAGCTGCTGTAGGTATAAGTGAATCAACAGATGCTGTTGCTATTATTGTTTCTGAACAAACGGGATCTGTTTCACTATCTGTAAGTGGTGATATTAAACCACACTTAAATCCTGACCAATTAATGGGCTTATTGAATAGAGAGTTTAGATTAAACTAAATTAAAAAACAGAACATAGCCTATTGCACGTTATAAATCCCTGTAAAAATTATAAAAATCTGTTTTTAAACTCAGATAAATAAAAGGTGTTCTTCTGTCAAACCCATTTTCGTTTTTGTACACACGTTGAATACAACCTGCTTCAAGTCGAAGATTCAAGTCAGGAATGAGGCAATAATTAAATTTAATTTCAGCATGCATAAACGAAGTATTAACTCCTTGTCCGGTGTAATTACCGTATTCGTTATTCCGAGTGGTGTAACTTAAAAAAATGTTCTGGCCAATGTTTGAAGCTGTTGTGGAGTCTTTGCCAATCTCTGCCAAGATTAATTTAGAACTCAATAAATACCTCTTTTTCTGATAACTTGCACAGAAAATCAGTTCAGAAAAATTTGCGCCAAATGGATGTGCAAGTGCCTGATTGAAATGGGTGTAACTCTGATTAGGACTGCCGTGTGTATAGGTGTATGGCCTTACCCAGTTATATTCCACTTGCGTGGAAAGATGTTTAATTCCAAATGCATTGATGTATTTTAATCCGGTTTGAATGCCTTGTTTATTTGCCCACCAGCCTTTTCGTGCACGAATTTCCTTTAAATAAAATTCATCAAGTGCAATTTGTGCATACCATTTGAATTTTTTCAAAAACTGCAGGCTCAAATTCAACCCCATCATGGAGTTGTCGCTTGAGCCTAATGAGTATTCTACCGGGCGGAAAAATATGACAGGGTTTAAATAATTTGGATCAAATCCTCTTGAGCGGGTTGTATCAGTTCCTTGAAAAATAACATTTTCAAAAAATGATAGCGAAATATTTTTTGTGGCATTCCAGCTCAGGTAATGAAATGTTCCAAATTTGTTTTTAAAATCAGATTTAATGCCATTTGCATTCTGAATAGTATAAAACCAAGAATACCATGCATTATATTGAAAGTTAAGGAACTTCAAACTTGTTTTAAAATAAGGATAATTATTTGCCACATCGCTCAGCAATAAAGAACGGTAACCATCACCAATAAAAAATTTATCTTTCCCTAACTGAAAATTGATAAAAGATTTTGGGGCATAAGTTACCGAACCACTAAAATTTTGAAAGGAATACGTTTTATCATGATCTTGCAAATAAGCATTGCCTAAACCGGGAATTATTTTTGACACATTGATTATTGAATCTGTAAAATTTGGTTCTCTGATTATGCCTGCTTTAAACTGAGATTGAATTGAAAATTTGCTTCCAATAGTAGCATTTATTTTTAAGCCTGCCGACTGAAAAAACGAAGCATAATTTCTTAGCCCATCATAGCCAATTTCTGAATGCAGAATTGGCATGGCATTTACGTTAATTCGATTTTGATTGTTTTTTAAAACATACACATCATACTTATTTTTATCCGTAAGAACGAATAAATTATTGGCTAAAGAATCATGATTAATAATTGTTTTTTTGGAAAAAGGCTGGAACGAAGAATGAAATTTTTTATCGGGAGAAGAAATAAAAAAATCTGCAATCAATTTGTTCTGTTCAGATTCAAGGGGTAAAAAACTTGCTTCTATTTGCTGGGCATTTGTTGCCAAGACTAAAAATAGCTGAGTGATGAGAAACAAAAATCTTTTTAAAAAGTTCATTCTGAAAATTCAATTTCTGTTTGCTGGTGAGGGTTTTTCTTTTTATGAATTATTTCGAGTAAGAACAAACATAATAAGCTAAAACCGATTAATATTAATAATGAGATATTCGTTTCTAAAAAAACAGATAATAATGAAATGCAAATACATAAAATGTTGAATGAGTAAATGATGAATACAGTTTTTTTATGATTTAGACCACATTCGATTAAGCGATGATGCAAGTGGTTTTTATCAGCAGAAAAAGGCGAAGTGCCTTTAGCAGATCTTATTAAAAAAACGCGTAAGGTATCGGCTAATGGATAAATTAAGGATGCAATTACAAAAATGGGTTTTGATATATATAAAGTTGCATGATTTAATTTATCAGCAGGGTATTCTAAAACCTTTATGCTCAAAACACAAATAATTAATCCAATTATTAATGAACCAGAATCGCCCATAAAAATACGTGCAGGGGAAAAATTAAACATAAGAAAGCCCAATAATGAACCTGCCAGAGCAACAGATAGTGATGCATAAACATAATCGCCTGCTTTGAAAAACCACCATGCAAAAGCTGCTGCCGCTATTAATCCAACCCCGCCAGCTAAACCATCTACTCCATCAATTAAGTTAAATGCGTTAACTACAACAATATATGTGAAAAGCGATAAAAAAATACTTCCCCAATAAGGTAATTCATTCACGCCCAAAATTCCATATAAACTGGTAATTCTTAAATTTCCTATCAGCACTAATATTAAACCGACTAATACATGCGCTACTAATTTTTTTATTGGAGCAGTACCAATAATATCATCTTTTATTCCCACAAAAAATAATATTAATGAAGTTGCAACTATTAGTTTAAACTCTGTAATGTATTGCCTGATAAGGTTACCGTTTTCAGATAATGATAAATCACTTAAATCTAAATTATACCATAACGAAAACGAAAATAAAGTGGCAGCAAAAATGATAATGCCGCCAATAGTTGGAACAATACGTTTATGTATTTTTCTTCCTCCGGGCTCATCAAACAAGCGCTTTAGAATAGCTACTTTAATAAGTGGCGGGGTAGCATAGAGTACTACAAAAAAGGAGGTGATGAATACCAAAATTAAAGTTGCCATTTATTGTGTGTCAAAATATCGGTTAAATAATGATGTTGCAAAGCTAACAAAAAGCCATTTTGATTTATCAGAATTAATTTGACTTGCATCATGATGTATGTTTCGAGTTACAAACCCAACAGAAAAATTCATGTTTGTTTTTGGCTGTAAGATAAATGATATTTTTCCTTCATTTAATAAAACACTTTGTTGAAACGAATAATCAGGAAAACAATTATTTTTTAAGGAAACCATCCATCTCTTGTAACGATAAGCTAGTAAACAAACGAATTCATTTTTAAAATTTTTATCAAGAACATAACCTAATCCCTGATTATAATGCGAATAACTTTCTTGATTTAATAAACTATTAGATTGATATAAACTATTTGTAAACTCATTGTATTCCAACTGAAAAAATAAATTTTTAAGTCCGAATGCATTAAACCATTTAGCCCCTGTTTGTAATCCAAAACTTCGTGTTTTTTTTAAACTATCTTTTTTACCATCTGTGCATAGTTGAAAGTATGCATGAAAAGTTTTAGTCAATTCTATTTTACCATCCATTCCAGCCAGAATAAGTGGTCGTGATCGAAAGCCATGAATTGCAAGGTTTGTATATATTAATGGATTAAAATAATCTGCATTTAGATGAAGTTTGTTTCTTTCATCACTGGCTTGCCAAACAATTCCCTGAAACAACCCTAATTGAAATCGTTTATGAATTTTAAAATTTAAATACTGATAACTAAATGGCTTTTTTTGTAGTAAGGCTTCTGTTCCGGGCGGTTTGTTCGTATTAATATTAACGGTTGGTGTAAGGTTCATTAATAAAGCATACGAAGAGGTATAGTTAATACGTGATTTATAAAATGAGAAATCAAATCTCATATAAGGATAATTAAATGCCTGATCACTTAATAAAAAAGAACGGTAACCATTTCCAATTTTTTGTTTTCCATGCCCGGCATATAACTGCACATGCTTATTTATTTTCCACCACAAAACACCGCATGACATGGCATAATCAAAGCCATTTTCTTTAAAATTTTTCCATCGACCTTGGCCAAGTGCATCTTTTTTAAGGGTAATTTGATTCGTGATGTATTCAGGGAAAACAGATTGGTTTTCAATAAAACTAGTTTCAAAAAAAACAGTGTGATTTATTTTTAATGAGGCAATAATTCCTCTTGTGTTATTATAGGTATTTATGTTTTTAGTTAATTGATTTTCGTGACCGGCCGAAAAATCAAATAATGGATCAATAACCAATTCAAATGTGTTTTTTTCATTATTTGTAGAATCAGTTTTTGCAATATATATAAAATTATCTTGAAGTAATTTTCTTCCTAACCACTTTCTATTTGGCTTGTAGAAAAAGAAGGAATCTTGTTTTTCCATCAATGGAAATAAACATGGAGCTTGAAGTGTGTCAGCATGTAAGTTTAATCTTTCATTAATTTTTAGTTGTTCATATATGTATTCTTGCGGGAATAAAATAGATTGAGCACTTACAGACACAATGCCTGCGATGAGTATGATAAAAACAGAAAATATTTTTAAAGCTATTCTCAATGTCCAATTTTATCATACATCCAAATGAAACAAGAAAAACAACACACTAAATTCAGTAAGATACTTATTCCTGCGGATGCATAATTGCCGCTTTTAAGCAGGTGCATTGATTCGTAACTAAATGTAGAAAATGTACTTAAGCCACCACAAAATCCCGTGAGTATAAATAAACGAAGGTTGTCATTTAACCCTTGTAAGTTTTTAAATACACTTAAAGTTATTGCAAAGATTACGCATGCAATTACA
Source organism: uncultured Flavobacteriaceae bacterium (assembly GCA_964612005.1). GTDB lineage: Bacteria > Bacteroidota > Bacteroidia > B-17B0 > Aurantibacillaceae > JADJDM01. The sequence continues at coordinate 8,602 of CAZTCG010000010.1, forward strand.
TTTGCTATTAATGTTGCTAAGGGAAATGAACTTATTTGATTTTTAAGTGGTATTGAAATTAAATAACGAATGACACTTCCAATACCACCGCCTAAAAATATGTAAAATAAAGCATGCAACTTATTCTCCTACTTTAGTTCCATCAACCGAAAGTTCTACTACATCGTAGCCCAGTTTTTTAATTTTATCCCAGTTGGTTTCCTTATCGCCAACAACCAAAATTATCATATTGTTCAAGTCAAATGATTTTTTTGTGTTTGCAATCATTTGTTCAATAGTCATTTTATCCAATAAAGCATTTTGTTTTGCTGTATAATCACTAGGCAAATTATAATCCATCAACTGTTTCAGGAAATATAATTTTTGTGATGGGGTTTCATACTTTAATGCTTCGGCGTTCGATATTCCACTTTTTGTAAATTCCAATTCTTCTTTACTGATTCCTTTTTCCAAGTATTTTTTTAATTCGTCCATGGTAAATAAAATAGAAGAATCTGTTGCGTTGCTTCTAACGCCTGCGCTGATTAAATAGTTTCCATCGTATTCGCCTCCGCTGAATCTTCCTCTAACTCCGTAGGTATACCCTTTTACCTCGCGCAACAAGGTATTTAAACGGCTATTGAAGTTTCCTGCAAATGCATAATTCGATAGGTTTGCATTGAAGTAATCTCCGGTTGCATCATATGACATTGCTTTTTTACCAATACGAATTTCAGATTGAGCAGCTCCTTTTTTATCTACAAAATACAAGGTAGTTTTTCCTGTTTCGGGCACAACTTGTTTTTTATATTCAGGTGCAGATTTCTTTTTCCATTGTGTTAAAAACTGAACATCCTTTAACAAGTTTGTTTTTTCTTGATCACCCACCACGATTAATTTTGCATTGGATGGCGTGATGTAATTTTCATAATATGCACGAATATCATCAATGGTAATTTTATTGATTTGTTCAGTTGTTCCTGTAACAGGAATGGAAAGTGTGTGGTCTTTGCCGTACAATAATTTGTTGAATACTTTATTTGCAATGGCTGTTGCTTGTGTGTTTTGTAATGCCACTTGATCCAGCAATTCTTTTTTAACACGCTTAAATTCGCTTGAATCAAATTTTGGTTTTAAAATAATTTCTTCAAGCAGTTTTAATGTAGCAGATACATTTGCGCTTAATGAAGTAACGTTAAAATTAATTTCATCTGCATTTGCTGATACATCAATGCTTGAACCCATTCGTTCCAGTTTTGATGATATTTCCTCGGCACTGCTTAATAGAGTTGATTCATTCATTAAGTCAGCGAGCAAGTATGCAGTTCCTGATTTTTCAGGGTTTTCGAAACGATGTCCGGCCTTAAAGCTCAGTAATAAATTTACTTTTGGAATTTCTTTATCTACCGAACCTCTTATCTGCAAGCCGTTTTCTGATTTTTGTTCCCAATATGCTGGAGCTTTAATTACAGGTCTTGCCTTTGAAGTTGGTTTCACTGCCCAATTAAATTTTTCGCTGGTTGCTCTTGGAGTTAAGCTTTTGTATTCAGAAGATTCGGATTCGATTTTACGTTCATACATTTTCCAGTTGTCAGAAGCTGCAATCAACTCTGATTTCCCTTTTGGAACACAACTTAAAATAACGCACGGTTTTCCTTTGATGTATTTTTTATATACATTCATAATGTCTTCTTTTGTAACATTCAAATAACGTTGCAAATCAGTTTGAATGTAATCTGCTGTTCCTGCAAAGGTTTCATAAGCAGCAAGGCGCGAACCTTTTCCTTTCACACTGGTTAATGAATTGTAAAACTGGCTCTGTGTAGATGCTTTAAATTTTGCCAATTCGTCGTCTGAAATTCCTTTTGTTTCCCAATCAGTTAATGTTTTTCTGATTGCTGCTTCCAATTCTGCAAGCTTTGCATCTTTGTTACCTCGCATTACAATTTCAAATTGACCAGCTAATTCATTTGCATTGTTATAAATGCTTACACTGCTTGCCTGCTGATTTTTAATGAAGTTTACATAAAAAGGCGAGGATTTATCTCCATATAAAATACTTGATAAAGCATCCAAGGCAGCTTCATCTTGAGAATAAACTTCTGAGGTTGGCCATGATAATTTTACCAAAGGAAATTTCACATTGTCTTCATACGAAATATATCTATCCTTGTCTAATTTTGCAGGCTGCGCAGCTTGCTTGCTTACTTCCGGTCCGATTGGAATATCTCCAAAATATTTTGTTGCCATGGCAAGCGCCTCAGTAGTATTTACATCGCCACTTATTGTTAATACAGCATTATTAGGGCCGTACCAACGCAAATAAAAACGCTTTAAATCGTTTACATCAACACGATTTAAATCTTCGATGTAACCAATAGTTGTCCAGGAGTAAGGATGGCCTTGTGGGAAAAGCGCTTCACCTGTTTTTTCATAAATCAAGCCATAAGGCGCGTTGTCGTAACGCTGACCACGTTCATTTTTAACGGTTGCGCGTTGTACTTCAAATTTTTGTTGCGTTACTGAATCCAACAAAAATCCCATGCGATCAGCTTCTAGCCACAATGCCATTTCCAAATTGTTAGAAGGCACTACTTCAAAATAATTGGTACGATCTAAATTAGTTGTTCCGTTTAACTCACCACCTGCTTCTGAAATGTATTTAAAGTGCATTTCGTCACCTACATGTTTAGAACCCTGAAACATCATATGTTCAAAAAAATGTGCGAAACCGCTTCTGCCTTGCTGTTCACGGGCCGAACCAACATGATAAGTTACATCTACATAAACAACCGGATCGCTGTGATCTTCATGAATGATAATTGTTAGTCCATTAGCCAATTTGAATTTTTTATATGGTATGGATAGTTTTGAAGGACGAGTTTCAACTTCTTCCAGTTGACTTATACTTGTTAAATTGGTAAGAGCAGTAGGGG
>CAZTCG010000010.1:11526-15248 GCA_964612005.1 uncultured Flavobacteriaceae bacterium
GGGGGTTTGAAATTAGGACTTACCGGGTTGTTTTGCGCAATTGTACTACCTGCTATAAATAGCGCAGCTATTGTAGATATATTAAATAATTTCATAATAAAAATTGGAATTTAAAATATTAGAGTACTAATTTATTAAAATAGAATGAATACAAAAAAAGTGTGATTTAAACTAAGCTACTTCTTCTTTTGAATAATCTTTAATAATGTTGTATAACGTATCTCTTTCAACCGGAGTTTTTCCTGCTTGTTTTATTAAATCAGTGAGTTGTTGAGTACTCAGCTTCGGATTTTGTTCTTCGGCGCCAGCCATTGAATAAATTTTGGTGGTGTCATCTATTGTTCCATCCATATCATCTACCCCAAATTGCAAGGATAATTGTGCAGTGCTTCTCCCAATCATTGCCCAGTAAGATTTAATATGCGGGAAGTTGTCCAAATAAATTCTACTTATGGCATAATTTCGCAAATCTTCTATCACGCTTACTTCTGACACATGGGACATTTCATTGTTTTTATTTCTGAATTTTAGCGGTATAAAACAGTTGAATCCGTTTGTTTTATCCTGTAAATTTCTCAAACGTTCTAAATGATCTACACGATGGTAAAAACTTTCAATATGCCCATAAAGCATGGTTGCATTGGAGTGCATTCCCAATTTATGCCATATTTCATGAATAGCCAACCATTCTTCTGCCGAACATTTTCCGCCTGCGATTTGATCACGAATTTCCGGATGAAAAATTTCTGCTCCACCACCAGGCATGCTATCTAGACCAGCTTCTTTCATTTTTTGCATGCCTTCATCATAAGTAAGTTTTGCTTTTTTAAAAATGTAATGGTATTCAACAGGAGTTAATGCTTTGATATGTAGCTCAGGACGATGAGATTTTATTGCTTTAAAAAGTTCGGTATAAAATTCAAAGTTTTGTTTTGGAATTACACCACCGGTAATGTGTACTTCGGTTACATCTTTTCCATCGTATTTTTTTATGATATCAAGCATTTGTTCAATGCTCAATTCCCAACCCTCTTCACGATTTTTAATTAAACGAGAGTAAGCACAAAATGAACAAGTATAAACGCAGATGTTTGTTGGTTCAACATGAAAATTTCGATTAAAAAAAACGTAATCACCCGACTTTTGTTTTTTTACGTATTCGGCTAAAATGCCCAGATAAGAAAGTTCGGCGTGTTCATATAAATAAATGCCTTCCTCTTGATTTATGCGTTCATTATTAAAAACCTTGTTTGCGATTTTTTTTAATTCGTTATTTTGTGTGGATTGATTAATTAAATCCAAAGAGCTATTGATCTTCATAGTAGTTTCCAAATTTAAGGTATCGTAACGAATTCTTTAAATAAATTTTACTCAAAACAAAACAATAATTTGTTTAATAAAATATATAATTAGTTAAACAAAAATAATTTTTTACATTTGTGTTGAATTTTATAATTAAAACTAAACAAAATCCGATTAAAATGCAGTTAAAAATTTACATTATACTATTATTAAATATTATTTCACTATATATAGTTGCTCAAACAAACGGAGTGATTAGAGGGAATGTAAAAGATAAAAACACACAGGAAACGATAATTGGAGCAATAGTTTCTGTTGAAGGGAATACATTCGCAACTACAACAGATGTAGATGGCAACTACAAATTAAGCGTTCCGGTTGGAACCTATAATTTAAAAGCATCTTTTCTGGGTTATACTTCTTTAATCGTTTATAACATACCGGTTACTGTTGGTAATGCACAAACCATCAATTTTGAATTGGAAACTTCTTCTGCACAGTTAAGTGAGGTTACTGTTACTATTGACAAAGGCAAATCAGCAGTTGCAACCGATATGGTTACGCCTTTGTCTGTTCAGCAATTAACTACCGAGGAAATTAAAAGTAACCCGGGTGGAAGTTTTGATGTGTCACGTGTAGTGCAAACTTTGCCTGGCGTTGGAGGTTCTGGTGGTGGAGCAGCACGAAATGACATCATCATTCGTGGCGGCGCTCCTAACGAAAACGTGTATTATGTTGATGGGATTGAGATTCCGGTGCTCAATCATTTTCAAACACAAGGAAGTTCGGGTGGTGCGCAAGGTATCTTGAATGTTTCTTTCATTGAAGAAGTGAAACTGACCTCTTCTGCTTTTGATGCGCGTTACGACAATGCACTTGCATCAACTTTTGTTATCAAACAACGCCAAGGAAATCCTGAAAAAGTTTCGGGTAATGTGCGTTTGAGTTTTACAGAAGCTGTTGCAACACTGGAAGGTCCGGCAGGAAAGAAAACCGATTACCTCTTGTCTGCCAGAAAATCATATCTCGATTATTTATTCAAATTAATTGATTTGCCCATTCGTCCAAACTTTTACGATTTTCAGTACAAGGTAACACATAAGTTCAATGACAAAACAACTCTCACGGCTATTGGAATTGGGGCAATTGATAATTTCTCGTTTGGTGAAACGCGCGAATCAAGTCCGGAAAATGAATATTTCCGCAGATCACTTCCAATCATTCAACAATGGAACTATACAAATGGTTTCGCCTTGAAACGTCTTATTCATAAAGGGTTCATTAACATCACATTAAGCAGGAACATGTTTAACAACGAAATTGATCGTTTTGAAGATGCGCAATATTACAACGAAAGCAGAAGAAATTTTGGATTGGTTTCGCAGGAAATAGAAAACAAATTCAGAATGGATGTAAACAAATTCATTAATGGCTGGAAAATTTCTTACGGAGTAATGGGGCAATATGTAAAATACAATACCAAGTTATTTAATAAAGTAAGCAGTCCGGTTTTAGATAACTCAGGCAACATACTCATTTCGGGTATCGTAATTAATGTTGGAAGTGCAATTGAATTTTTTAAATACGGAGCATTTACTCAAGTATCAAAAAATTTATTCAATGAAAAATTACTTATTTCCATGGGGTTAAGAACAGACATGAACACATTTATGAATGATGGCAATAATCCTTTGAATACTTTGTCTCCCCGTTTTTCTTTTGCGTATCATATTCATCCAAAATTTGATATAACCGGATCAGTTGGTTCTTATTACAAAATACCAACTTACACTGCATTAGGTTATAGAAATGAAACCGGAACACTTGTAAATAAATCCATGAAATACATTCAGTCCGATCACTATGTGTTGGGCACGCAGTTTTTACCCAATCAGGCATTGCGTTTCACCATAGAAGGTTTTTATAAAAAATACAGCAACTATCCGGTTTCTGTTGCAAATGGAATTTCTTTGGCTAACCAGGGAGCAGATTTTGGTGCAGTTGGTAATGAGGCATTGCAAAGCATTGGTAACGGAGAGACTTATGGTTTTGAATTTTTTGTGCAGCAAAAATTACTGAAGAAATTATTTTATGTAATCAGTTACACGTATGTTAGAAGTAATTACTCCGGTAAGGATGGTAAACTAATTGCATCTTCCTGGGATAATGTTCATTTACTTTCCTCAACGATGGGTTATAAGTTTGGCAAGAATTGGCAACTGGGCTTAAAATACCGCTTTGCAGGAGGAACGCCTTACACGCCATTTAACTTAGCGGCATCTCAACAAAACTATCCATTAATAGGAACAGGTGTTCTTGATTTTACACAATTGAATTCAATTCGATTGAAAGATTTTCAGCAGTTGGATTTTCGTTTGGATAAAAATATCAACTACAAAAAAACAAGCTTGAATTTATTT
>CAZTCG010000011.1:0-15140 GCA_964612005.1 uncultured Flavobacteriaceae bacterium
AATGTATGCAACAGCATCACCTACTGTAGCAATTTTCTCAGCTTGATCGTCTGGAATAGCGATGTTAAATTCTTTTTCGAATTCCATGATTAATTCTACTGTGTCTAAAGAATCTGCTCCTAAATCATTTGTGAAGCTAGCAGTTGATACTACTTCTTTTTCATCAACACCTAATTTATCAACGATGATTGATTTTACTTTTGATGTAACGTCTGACATTTTTTTAGTTTTAATTAATTTCGGCTGCAAATATAAATTTATACATGCAACTACAAAAATTTTAATTTTATATTTAACCTACTGATTTTTAATTATTTACAATAAAACTGTATTTCAAAAAACAACGTAATTAACTATTTTACAACAACTTACAATTAATTTTTTGGATAAAATAAATTTATTAAAGCAGAATTAACAATTATAGAATTTCAGTTTACTGATTCAAGTTAATTAAGCAAAATTTAATGCTAAGCTGTTTTTTGTTTTGAGATATGTTCTAAGATTTTTTTATCCTCTTTTGTTAGCTCTACTTTTCTTCTTTCCATTACGCGCTCGGCAACTTCCATTGCTTTATTAAATTGATATTTATCAAAACCAGAGGCGCCGCCCCAACTGAATGAAGGAATAAAATTGGGAGGAAATCCGGCTCCAAAAATATTGGCATTTACCCCGGTTACAGTACCCGTATTAAACATAGTATTTATACCGCATTTGCTATGATCACCCATAAACAAGCCGCAAAATTGCAAGCCGGTATCTATCATTTTCTGATGATTATAACTCCATAATTTAACGTTTCCGTAATTGTTTTTTAAATTAGAGTTATTGGTATCTGCGCCTAAATTGCACCATTCACCAAGAACAGAATTGCCTAAAAAACCATCGTGACCCTTATTGGTATATCCAAAAATAACCGAATTATTTACCTCCCCACCTACTTTGCTGTATGGACCAATTGTTGTTGGACCGTAAATCTTTGCTCCCATTTTTACTTCCGCATGCTCGCACAAAGCAAATGGACCTCTGATTAAACTACCTTCCATAATAACAGCATCTTTAGCAATAAAAATATTACCATTAGTTGTATTAAGTATGCTGCCTTCAACAGTTGCTCCTTTTTCAATAAATACTTTTCCTTTACCTATATGTTTGTTGGTTTTACTTAATAATTGCGACTTTTTACTCTTGGTTAGTTTTTCAAAGTCTAACTGAAATGCTGCACCATTTTTAGAAAAAATATCCCATATAAAATTTATGGAAAGTGGCTCTGATTTAGCGTTTATTTTTTCTAATTTACTACTTAGTTGAAAAGGATTAAACTGAGCAGTTAAACCAGTATTGGCAGCAATAATAGTTTCATTAAAAATCAAAACCTGATTAATTTTTAAAGTTTTAATTTGTTTAATTAATTTATCATCAGGGCAAATTTTACCATTTATCCAAATGTTATTTTTTCCATTAGAAAATTTAATAGGATACTTTCCTTGCAAATAATCTTGCGTAAAAAATGAAACTTTTGTTTTTAAAAAAAACTCCCATTTTTCTGAAATTTTAAGTATGCCAATTCTTATTTCCGCAATTGGACGAGTAAACGTGAAAGGCAATAAATTATTTCTGCTGATATCGTCGAATAGTATGTAGTTCATCTTATTAAAATCATTGTATTTAAAATAAATTATTCATCGCCTGATGAGAAAATTTTAGCGATAATATCTTTGTTATTTTCTTTAATTACTTTTCGTTTCATACTCATTTTTGGTGTGAGTTCTCCTGAATCAACAGTCCATAATTTTGATACCAATTCCGGCCGTTTAATTTGTTCATAGGGAGCAAGTGATTTATTCATCTCACGAATAAACGTATTAAATTCTTTTTTAAGATCTGCATTTTGAATGATATGCTCGTTTGAAATAAAATCTATTCCTTTTCCTTTACACCATTCTTTTACATTATCAAATGCAGGAACAATTAAGGCAGAAGCATATTTTTCTCCTTCACCTATAACCATTACCTGCTCAACCAATCGGCATTCTTTTATTTTGTTTTCAATCATCAATGGCGCAATATATTTGCCCGATGAAGTTTTGAAAATTTCTTTTTTACGATCGGTAATTTTTAAAAAATTGTCTTGTGTAAAAGTTCCAATATCACCGGTATGAAAATAACCTTGATCATCCATTACCTCTGATGTTGCTTCAGGATTTTTATAATAGCCCATCATTACAGAAGGTCCTTTTACTAAAATTTCTCCGTCTTCTGCAATTTTTACATCTAGTGACTTCAATACTTTTCCTACAGAACCAAAACAAATACCATTTGAGTTCATACTATTTACTGAAACTACCGGCGAGGTTTCAGTTAAACCATAACCCTCTAAAACAGGAATACCTGCACAACAAAACACACGAGCCAAACGAGGTTGCAATGCAGCGCCTCCTGATGCAGCACATATAATCTCACCACCTAAAGCAGCTCTCCATTTACTAAAAACTAATTTATCGGCAATTTTTCTTTTAATGGAATACACCAGATTATTTTGTTTCTCAAATTCAAAATTTAAAGCGATATCCAATGCCCAGAAAAATATTTTCTTTTTAAAACCGGTTAACTTTTCTCCGGCACCAACAATTTTATCGTAAACTCGCTCTAATAAACGAGGTACAGTTACAAATACCTGTGGTTTAATTTCTTTTAAATTATCCGCAATTTTTTCCAAACCTTCGGCATAATAAATTCCAATACCTTCGTGTAAGTACAAAGTGTTTATCATTCGCTCAAACACATGATTTAATGGGAGAAAACTCAAAGATCGTTTCATAAGATGAAACGGTGCAAAACCGATACTTTGTTTGACGTTTGAAACTATGTTTTGATGAGATAACATTACACCTTTGGGATTGCCTGTTGTTCCCGATGTATAAAGGATTGTAAACAATTCATCTTCTCTGATCGACGAAGCAATTTTTTCAATTTTCTCAAGAATATCTTTTCCTGTTTCACTTTTTAAAAGTTGATTTCCAGTGGATACAAAAAGATCAAACGACAAACTTGAATCACTTGTTTTATCAAAAGCAACTTTTAATGAAAAATTACTTAACTCAGGAAGAATAATATCCAATTTTTTTTCAATGTCTTTTGATGAAAAAAAGACAGCTCGAACCTCAGCGTGTTTTAAAATAAAATTCATGTCGTGTAAACTCGCAGTTGGAAAAACTGGAACTGTAATTGCTCCTATCTGCTGACAGCCGTAATCTACAAAATTCCATTCCGGACGATTGTTTGCAATGATTGCGACTCTGTCTCCCTTGCTAATACCATTTTCAAGCAGAGCAGCACTTACCTGATTAACTTTATCTGCAAACTCGTTACCAGAAATTTTATGCCATTGTTTGTCTTTTTTATAAGCAAGGCAATCAGGTGAATTTTTAGATTTTATTTTTTGTAGGATATCAAATACACGTTTTATTTCAGTCATAATTACTTAAAATTTAATACAACAATAAATCAAAATTTTGAGTTGAATTTTGAATAGATAAATTTATAAAAATAAACGGATTAAACTTTACGTTTATGTTTCCACCTTCTGTGGCTCCATAACCAGGTTTCTGGTTGTTTAATAATATCCTGTTCCAAAAGTTTGGTATGCAATTCGGTTATTTCTCCTTCTTTAGTAGTTTGTGGATTTTCGCAAATCACTTCTGCATTAAATTCATAAATACCTCTTTTTCTTCGAAGCAGAGAAACATAAACAACCGGAAAATTTAATTTTTTTGCAATTTTTTCAGTGCCTAAAAAAACGGGAGTGTCCTGATTTAAAAAATTCATCCAATATGCTGTTTCTGGTGCGGGAGTTTGGTCGGCAATAAAAGCAGTTGCTGTTGTTTGATTTTTATTTTTAATCATTTCTCTCATGGCATCTTTCATGGCGTACAACTTAGCTCCAAAACGAGTTCGTAACTGCTTCATTAAACCATCAAATTGCGCATTACTAAGAGGATGATACAACACATACAATTGTTGATTACAGGTTAAACTAAATGTATTTCCGCCCCACTCCCAGTTTCCAAAATGACCTAGAACAATAACGCAACTTTTTTGTTGTTGATTAAAATTTTCAAAAATTAATTTTGATTGTTCATTCATGTAACAACGTTTCAACATAGTACTTTTTGAAATACTTATTGTTTGAATGGTTTCAAGAATAACATCACATAAAAAATGATAGTATTTTTTCTCAATAAGTTTTAGTTCAGAAACGCTTTTATTTGGGAAGGCATTTTTTAAGTTTTGCCATACAACTTGTTTTCGGTAACCTAAAAGTTTGTAAACTAAAAGATACATCAAATCTGAAATGCCGTAAACAATAAAAAATGGCAGTAATGAAACTAAATAGAGTAATGGAAAGATGAAAATAAAATAGATTATTTTTCCCATTAAAAATTTGGTTTAAGCAAATATTTTGAGTAAAAATCTGTAATGTGTTTCACTGCATCATCAGCAGTATCAACAATCTTTACCAAATCCAAATCCTTTAAACTAATGTTATGTTCTTCCTCCAACATGGTATTTTTAATCCAGTTAAAAAGCCCTTCCCAATAATCTTTTCCAACAAGCACAACAGGAAATTCAGCAATTTTATTGGTTTGCACCAAAGTTAAGGCTTCAAATAATTCATCCATTGTACCAAAGCCACCAGGCATCCCAATAAAACCTTGCGAATACTTTAAGAATATTGTTTTTCTAACAAAAAAATAATTGAAGTCGATGCTTTTATCTCTATCAATATAATCATTTGGTTTTTGTTCAAAAGGCAACTCAATATTTAATCCTACAGATTTTCCTCCACCTACACGAGCACCTTTATTAGCTGCTTCCATAATGCCCGGACCTCCACCTGTTATAACGCCATAACCTTCTTTTACCAATTTAAAAGCAATGTCTTCGGCTATTTTATAGTATTTATTTTCAGGTTTTGTTCTAGCACTACCAAAGACAGATACACAAGGACCTATTTTTGCCATACGTTCAAAACCTTCAACAAATTCGCCCATAATTTTAAATATTTGCCAGCTGTCTGCTGCTTTAATATCATTCCAATCTTTTATGGCAAATGCTTTTCTTATTTTATCCTCGTTTGGAGTCATAACCTATTTTTTTTTAAAGATAGTAATTGTATGAAAATGATAAATTGATGTCTCCACTAAAAATCTACAAATTAATGTTAATCTATTTTTGGATACAATTCATATCTTTAATGAAAGTAAATTAATGAAATCTATTTTCTTTTTTAAATTAATAAAAACTCAAAGTAAGTATTCAAACATACTATTATTTCTATTGATTTTTATTATCACTTGGATTCATAATTATGCGCAAACAAATTCAACATATCTTGATTCGGTTTTAAGAAACTTACCACTAAAACAACAAGAGTTTTTAAAAAATAAAAACAAATTCAAGCTGCAAATTATACTCACTCAAATAAACAGAGACAGCAATAATCAACCACATTTTTTTCATCATTTTTACAACTATGATAGCTCAAACTATTTTTATCCTGCAAGTACTGTGAAACTTCCGATTTCTATTTTTGCACTTGAAAAAATAAATGAACTGAAAAAATACGGTGTAAAAAAAGAAAGCATTTTTATTACCGATAGCAGTATTAGTTGCAGTAAAAGAATTGAAACCGATTCCAGCTCTGAAAATTTAAAACCATCTATTGAAAATTACATAAAACGAATGCTTTTGGTAAGTGATAATTTTTCTTATAGCAGAATATTTGATTTTTTAGGCATTGATGATATTCAAAAGAGATTACAACATAATGGACTAATCAATTCCAGAATTAAAATACGATTTGATGCCTTATGTAAAAATGAAGAACAGTTTATTTCAAAACCTTATTTTTTTAGAGATGAAACAGGTAAAATTTTATTTCAGCAAAATGGATTAATATCTACTAATAAATATCCCTATCCATTTGGAAAAGCACTAATAGGAAAAGCTCATATAAATGCCGCTAGCAAGAAAATTAATTCTCCCTTTGATTTTACTGAAAAAAATTTTTTACCACTGTTCGATTTACATAAAATTATGTTACGATTAGTTTTTCATCATTTTCTAAAGGAGCAAGATCGTTATAACATAACTAACAAGGATTGGATCTTTTTAATGAAATACTTGTCCGCTTATCCTAAAGAATCTGCTTACCCAAAATACGATGAAAAAATTTACTTTGATTCTTATAAAAAATATTTGATTTATGGTGCAAAGCAAAACGTAATTACAGACACATCACTTAAAATATACAATATTGTTGGTCAATCCTATGGGTTCTTGATTGACTGTGCTTACATTGTAGATTTAAATTCTAAAACTGAATTTATTTTATCAGCATGTATATACGTTAATGAAAGAAATATAATAAATAGTGGGCGTTATGAATACGATACTAAAGGGTTTCCATTTTTAAAAGAACTTGGAAAAATAATTTTACAAAGCGAACAAGTTAGACAAAAAAAACACCTTCCAAATCTATCCTATCTGCCAAAAATAAAGTGACGCTATAAAACAAAAAAGCCAATTTACCTTATTGTAAATTGGCTTAAAATTTTTAAAATAATTTTTTTTACGACAACATTTTTGTTCTGATTGATGTTAATTCATCCATCATTTTCTTCAATAGTTCATCATTAAAGCTATTAGCTCCTGAAGCTCCATCGTAGTTTTTATAATATTCTTTTAAAGATGCAGCAAAAGGTGCAACTTCTGCATCAGATGAATATTCAGTTAATAATTCATTCAAATTCATTAATTGAAGCTTTGATTCCCAAACTTTTGTTTTTAATTCTTCAGCTTTTGCAGATTTTTGAATATGTAAAGTATTTAATAATAAGTATTGACCTTCAACCCATGCGCCTAATAGTATTTTAGCCGCTATATCCATATGATGATCTGTTTCGAAAAAATGTTCTGTTTCTAAATAAGCACGCTCGAGAACTGCTTCCATAGAGTCTGAGTTACCTTGTAATGATTCAAAATTTGCAGATTTAGTAATATCATCAAATACTTTTAATGAATTTGCACTTTCTGCAGCTTTTCTAGTAGCTAAAAAGTAAGGTATAATATCTTTATTATTTGGAAAAGAAGCGGCATAAGCTAAATCTGCTGAAAACATTCCATAATTAACTCCTTTTTTAAAATCATTTGAATAAGTTCCAGCTTTTGACTTATCAATCATTAAAGACGGCTTGTATGTGTAACCTGCTTTTTTAATAGCGATAATTTCATGTGAGGGTGAAGGAATATTTGCAATAAGTAAATGCAGTTTAAATTCCTTTTCTTCGTCAATTTTAACCGAATTAGAATCGACCTTTAAGGTGTCTGAAGTTATACTTTCAGTAACCTCTGTTTCGTTATTGCCACAAGAAAACATTAAAAATAATGCAGCGATTGAAAAAATGTATTTCATAGTTTTTATAAATTTTGTGCAAATATAAATTATTTTACATTTGTTCAGTTTTATGTACAATTAATAAAAGATTAATTTTTCAATGTCGTATTTCATTTTTTTACCCTATCTTTTTTTTATATATTTGAATTAAGTTGTTAAATATTTTAACTTTTTGGCATGATTGCTGATATTTTATTTAAAAAAACATCAAATGAATTCAATAGTTAAATTCAGGTTGTATTTATTTATCTCACTATTAATTACGTCTACCTTTTTAAAAGCACAAGATGAACCACTAATTCCTGAGTATGTATCCACCGAAGGATTAGTAGCTTGGTTTCCATTTAATGGAAATGCAGATGATGAAAGTGGAAGCGGGAATTTTGGAAACATTAATCGGGCTAAACTTTGCGCAGATCGATTTGAAAAAAACAACAGGGCATTTCAATTTGATGGAATTTATAGTTATATCTCAGTAGAACTTCACAACCAATCCTTAATGCTTGGCAATACATTTAGTATATCATTCTGGACAAAATTAAATTTTAACAACAACAATAACCAAACATTTATCTCAAAAGGCGACGCACTTTCCAATGAATATTCAATTTTTTGCTCACAGGAAAATGAAATTGAATTTATCGACCGAGGTAAAATGATTCAACCAAATTTTAAATTCCCCGGTTTTAATACCTGGACAAATATTATTTGTGTAATGGACCACGGAGTTGGAAAGATATACATCAATGGTTCGCTAGTGTACAATATTCCAACCAGTAAAGTTATCTTACCTTCCAATTTACCGTTAGTTTTTGGCGCACAGTTTGAACCCGGTACAAGTACACCAATTAGAAATTCATACCTTAACGGTAAATTAGACGATATTGGTATTTGGAATCGAGTTTTAACAAAAGATGAGATTTCTAAATTAGCCGCAGCTGATTTTTAATTAGATTCTATTTGTATTTTTGCATTATAATTTTAAAACTAATAGTATGTATCCGGAAAGTATAGTAAAACCAATGAAAGACGAACTAGTAGCAGCTGGTTTTGATGATTGTTATACCGCAGACGCAGTAAAAAATGCGATTTCCTCGCAGGGAACTGTTTTAATGGTAGTAAATAGCGTTTGTGGATGTGCAGCAGGTGCAGCCCGCCCTGGCGTTAAGTTAAGTTTACAACATGTAAAAAAACCAGGTAAGTTAACAACTGTATTTGCTGGTTTTGACATTGATGCTGTAGTAGAAGCGCGTAAACATTTTGCACCTTATCCTCCATCATCCCCAGCTATTGCATTATTTAAAGATGGCGAATTAGTGCATTTTGTAGAAAGACACAATATTGAAGGTAGAAATGCTCAAATGATTGCTGAACACCTGAAAATGGTTTACGACGAATTTTGTTAAACAAGCTTTTTTGATTCAAATAACTTAGAATACCTCAATTGAGGTATTTTTTTTTTTATTCAAATCTTAACTTTGCTTTATGCTCACCTTAGCACAATTACAACCTGGAGAAAAAGCATTCATTAAAGGATTTATGGATGATGAATTAAGTTTGAAACTAATAGAAATGGGCTGTTTGCCTGGCGAAGAAATTGAATTTAAAAAAAATGCGCCTCTTGGTTGTCCTATCGAAATTGCCGTTTCAGGTTATTTATTGAGTATACGAAAAAGTGAAGCTGAACAAGTTATTTTACAGGAACTGCATTAAACGTTGGAACACAACTCTCAAAAACAACTTAAAACAATTGCATTGGTTGGTAATCCTAACGCTGGTAAATCAACTTTGTTTAATGCTTTAACCGGCTTAAATCAAAAAACCGGTAATTTTCCTGGCGTTACTGTAGAAAAAAAAACGGGCTTTTTCCGTGTAAAAGAAAATTCAGATAGTACATCATATCGCGTAATTGACCTGCCAGGCACTTACAGTTTATTTGCCAAATCTCCCGATGAAAAAGTAACCTGCGATGTTTTAATAAATAAAGAAGATATCGATTTTCCTGATATTGTAATTTCGGTTGCTGATGCTACAAATCTTAAAAGAAGTTTGTTGCTTACATCACAGTTAATTGATTTAAAGGTGCCTGTTTTATTAGCTTTAAACATGAGTGATGAAGCTCAAAAAAAAGGAATTGAAATTGACATCAATAAATTAAAACATGAACTTAATATTCCAATTGTATGTTTAAATTCAAGAAAAGAGGAAGGAATTGAGGAATTAAAAAAACAACTTTCTCAAACCTCGGTAAACGATTTAAATTTCTATCAATCATTAGATTCTCTTAACCAAAATAATTTAAGTTTCAGAGAAATTATTACTTCCTACTCAAAAACCCCAACTAAAGAATTAAAAAAAATAGAGGAAACAGAAACACTCAATAGATATAAAAAAATAGCTAAAATTATATCCAACTGTGTTGCCTATAAAAACAACTACTCTATTTATAGGGTTACAGAAAAAATAGACGCTATATTAACGCATCCCATTTTAGGCTTTTTAATTTTTTTATCGGTTTTATTTTTGGTTTTTCAAAGTATTTTTTTCATTGCTGAGTTTCCGATGTCATGGATAGAAAACTTTTTTGCATGGACCGGAAATAATTTATCTCATCTATTACCAAATGGTTTTATTAACGATTTAATAGTAAACGGAATTTTAGCCGGTTTAAGTGGAATTGTAGTATTTGTTCCGCAAATAGCTTTGTTGTTTGGTTTTATTGGTTTATTAGAGGATAGCGGATACATGGCTAGAGTTAGTTTTATGATGGATAAATTAATGAGGCAAGTTGGCCTTAATGGCAGATCAGTAATTCCATTAATAAGTGGTGTTGCTTGCGCTGTACCTGCCATTATGGGAACAAGAACTATCAGTAATTTTAAAGAACGAATTATTACCATTTTAGTAACTCCATTAATGAGTTGCTCGGCTCGATTACCAGTATATACCTTATTGATTTCATTAATGGTTAATGAGGCAGAACAAGTCAGTTTTTTTAATAAAAAAGGGCTCTACCTATTTATTATGTACATCATTGGATTTGTAATGGCATTGTTGGTCGCATTTGTTTTAAGTAAATTAATGAAATCGAAACAACGTTCTTACTTTATTATGGAAATGCCTGTTTACAGATTTCCTCAGCTAAAAACAATTGGGTTAACCATCTATCAAAAAGTAAAAGTTTTTTTAATTGATGCGGGTAAGATAATCATTGCTGTATCTATTTTATTATGGTGGTTAAGTTCTAATGGTCCTGCAAGTGAATTTGAAAAAATTGAAAAAAAATATAATGATATCAAAACTAATTCTTCAATTAACAATGACTTAGAAACTTTAAAAGCAGCTGAAAAACTAGAACATTCTTATGTTGGGAAAATTGGAAAATTTATTGAACCCGCAATTGCTCCATTAGGTTTCGATTGGAAAATTGGGATTTCCTTAATTACTTCATTTGCAGCTCGTGAAGTTTTTGTTGGAACAATGGCAACAATTTATAGTGCAGGAGACAATGAGGACGCTATTAAAATAAGAGATAAAATGAACGGTGAAATAAATCCTAAAACTAATTTAAAAAAATACAATGAAGCAGTTTGCTGGAGTTTATTATTTTTTTATGCATTTGCTATGCAATGCATAAGCACACTTGCTGTTGTATTTAAGGAAACTAAAAAAATAAAATGGGTAGTATTTCAGTTTTTATATATGGGAATTCTCGCCTATCTCTCGAGTTGGATTGTTTATGAAACTTTTCAAATAGTTTAATTGATTGCAATTTTTCACAATGCCTTTTAGCATTGTTGGCACCACTATTTTGTGAAATGGTTTTACCGGCAAAAAATATAATCGTCCAAATCGATTATTAAAATAAACAATAGTAGAAATGCAAAGCTCCGCTGAAGTAGATGATTTATTAAGAAAAAGAGAAATTCTGAAGTTTAAATGTTTATCATCTTCTCCTAAAATCAATTCACAGTCATTTTTTTCATACACCTTAAATAACCCTATCTGATCCCCAACTTTTGCATCAAATTGCGTCAGTTTTTTATGTAATTCATTTGCGTCAATTCCTGAAACTTTTAAACCCAAATGCTTTACAATGAAATTTCTAAAATGAAAGAGTTGATCAATCCATTTGGGACCTGAAGTGAAAAATGATTTTCCTATATCTATAATGGTTATTTTGTTATCAGGATCATTAAAATTACAAGAATAACAATCAACATAATGAAATCTAGTTTTACTTAATAATGAATTTTCTGGAAGAATTGTCTTTTTGATCTTCATTATTAAAAAAAAGAAGTAGTATTAATTATCGAATTTCACAAATGATTGAGTTGTAACAGCTCCTTCTGAATTTAATATGCACAACTTATAAATTCCACCACTTAAATAAGCTGTAGAAATTGGTTTAACTAATTCATTATTTAAACTTTCAGAATACACGCAAATACCTTTTGCATCTATAATTTTAAAAACACCATTAACGGGCAAATTAAATTTTAAGGTAAGTAAATTAGAACAAGGATTTGGGAATAATGTAAATTGATTTTGAGGAATCAATTCCTTAATTCCAATTACAGTTGGGTAGCGATCTCTATATCTTACTTGCGTAGCATTGAAAGTATTGTTTTGATACTGGCCGCTAATTTCTAAAACCGGAATTTTTTCTGTTGTACTTAACCATTTATAACTACGTTGAATATTAGGAAAACTAAAAGGGAATCCATTAAAATTGATACTATCTTGCCCGTATGAAGTTGAAACCAAACGTAGGCAGGGTAAACTATCATAAGGTGTTTTTATGTAACCCCAACCATCCACTTCATTAATTCTATAACCACGTTGCGAATAACTAGCAGTGGCACCAAGAGATATAGAATAAGCATAGGTTGAACTATCCCTATCAGAATAATTTAAAGGAAACTGATATAATTCATCATCATCGCTATAGTAAGCTGCAAGTGGAATTCCGTTATACCTAAAACCCGTACCTTCTGTTTTAAATACACTTGTAGTTTTCTGAAAAAAATTATAGACATCATAAAATTTAAAGTTTGCAGCCCCAATGGAATCAGCTACTTTTAATCCATACTTATTCAATCCTATAAAATAAAAGGAATACGGTGTTTGACTTGCTGCTTTGTATTGATAAATATCTTGACTGATTGAAGTTAAATTGGAAAAATCCCAAAAATAATTTGCCCCTGTAGATGTATAATCTATTCCATTTGGTGAAGCATTGCTATATCTTATTGTATCGCCGGAAGAAGGCATAGAAGCTGAAGTAATTGAAATCGGATTTTGAGCTACAGCTTGTAAAATAAAAATCAAATTATATAAGGCAAGAATTCGTTTTTTCATTGTAAACTATCTTTTTAAGTTGTATAATAAATAAAATTAAATGTTACTTCATGTTTATAAACTGCAATGGAATCTCTAACTCAGATGAACGAAGTACTGCAATTACACCTTGTAAATCATCAATTTTTTTTCCTGAAACACGAATGATATCATCCATCACCTGAGCGGTAACTTTTAATTTAGAATCTTTAATAATTTTAATAATCTTCTTTGAGTTTTCTTTATCAATTCCTTCTCTGATTTTTATTTCCTTTTTAATAAGCATCCCTGATGAATAATGCTCTTTGGAAACATCCATGCAGCGTGGATCTAATTTTTGTTTTATCATTCGGCTTCTTAATGCATCAACAATAGATTCCAAACGCATTTCATCTTCAGTTGTTATGGTTAGACTCACATTTTTTTTATCCAGGTCAATTACACTATTTGATCCCTTAAAGTCGAATCTTCCTAATATTTCTTTACGAGCAACATTTATAGAATTATCTAATGTTTGCAGATCTGTTTTACTTGCTATATCAAATGATGGCATGGTACTGAATAATTATTTATTTTCCTTTGAACTCTGGTTTTCTTTTTTGTAAAAATGCGCTTACACCTTCGTTGTAATCATAGGTGTCAGCAGCATCAACTTGTACTTGACCTTCGCGTTCTATCTGTTTTGTAAATGTATTAAAAACTGATTCATTCAGTAATCGTTTTGTATAACCTATACCTTTAGTTGGCATATTAGAAAGCTGAGAAGCTAAATTCAACGCATCTTGCTGAAGCAAATCATCCTGACAAACTTTATACACCATACCCATTGCTAATGCATCAGTTGCTGAAACTTTATCTCCAAGCATCATAAGTGCTGATGCGCGCTGAAAGCCAACTAATCTTGGTAAAAAAAATGTACCTCCACTGTCTGGTATCAATCCAATTTTACTAAATGCCTGAATAAATGATGAGGATTGTGATGCTACAACTACATCGCAACATAAAGCAATATTAGCCCCTGCACCAGCAGCTACACCATTTACAGCACACACAATTGGTTTTTCAATGGAGCGTAATCGTAACACAATTGGATTATAATGCTCTTCAACAATACGTTTTATGCCCGGACCATTATCATCTATCGCTTCTGCTAAATCCTGCCCTGCACAAAAAGCTTTACCTTCACCAGTTAATAAAATAGCTCTAATATTTTCGTCTCTCTCTGCATTGTCTAATACTTCTTGTAATTGCAAAGCCATTTCACGATTAAAACTATTAAACTTATCTGGACGATTCAGTTTGATCTTTATTACCTGATTTATATTTTCTGTAAGAATGAATGACATACTTCAAAATTGAAAATTGTTAAGTAATAAAAATACAAATAAAATTAAATTGTGAAAATCTTTCTACCTGCAATTTTCTGAACAGCAAATTATACTCTAAATACAACAATGAGTTTAAACATTTAAATAATTGACATACTAGCTTTTTAAAAGAAACAAAAGAAATTTTCTTCGCATAAAATCAGGAAAGATACGTGTGTGGATTTAAATCACTTGTAATCATTTCCAATTATAAACCTTTTAATACTTAAACAATGAAAAAGAAAATTACATGGATGATGACAGCCATTTTACTGAGTTATTTGAGCATAAATGCTCAGACGAACTGTAACGACTTAAATGGATATGTCATATCAAAAAATCAAAATGGAACTAGTTTCCAACATTTACAGCTAGGCACCGAAGAGTATGCGGGACAAACCTATCATTTAACAAGTGGAGCAATGATTTCATCTGTAAAAATTCATGGTCAATATCCAGGGCTTGGTGGAGGAGTTCCATTACGTGTTAGCATTTGTAATGTTGACGCAAACGGAAGACCAACTACAGTAATTAAAATGCAGAATACAGTTTGGTGGAAATTTAACAACAATACTGGTCACATGACAGTATATTTTCCAAGAGGAGGTGTGTATGTTAATCAAAATTTTGCAGTTACTGTTCAGGTAGTAAATGATTTTCCATTTGGCGATGCATTTGATTTGAAATATACGGGTGATAATGAAGGAAGATCAGAAGATTTATCTTCATTAGCTGGTATTTCAACAGGATTTAACTGGACTAGTGCAATGCAAACTTTTGGGAAAGACGGAGATTATTATCTGATACCTGAAGTTAAACATTTTGTCTATACTAATTTTAATCCAAGTACAAGATGTGCTGAAACTTCTACTTCAATTCAGTTCCAAAACAATTCACTTGTAAACAAAGACAGTATGTTTAACCGTATTTTATTAAGAAATTACGAGGGGCCAAACTATGTTTACACCTGGAATTTC
>CAZTCG010000012.1:0-14540 GCA_964612005.1 uncultured Flavobacteriaceae bacterium
TTTACAAAAAAGAATACCTCAGCTCTTTAAATAATTTTAGCAAACAATTAAATGATAAATACGAGGTAATTACTTATCGATTTTCCAATTCAGTTGAGCCGAATGATACCATTGATTTTAAAGGAAAAGAAACCGATTATTCCAATTTGTTTAAAGAACTGGAAACCAATTACAGTAATAGAAATTTAGGCGCAGTTGTTTTTGCTTCTGATGGTTTATTTAATAAAGGATCAAATCCTTTATACACCAACCATAATTTAAAAGCGCCTGTTTATTGCATCGCGCTTGGTGATACTTCAACTACAAAAGACATATATATAAAAAAAATTGAACATAATGATGTTGCTTATTTAGGAAATAAATTTCCAGTAGACATATACGTTGAAGCTAAAAAATTAATGGGTAAATCAGCCACGTTAACTATTAGTAAAGGCGGAGAAACTTTGGCAAAACAAATTGTATCTATTACCTCTCCAACTTTTCACCAATCTTTTTCTTTTTTACTAGAGGCTGATAAAGCGGGTATACAACTTTATTCCGTTCAGCTAACTACAGTTAACGAGGAAACTAATAAGCTGAATAATACACAAAATTTTGTAATTGAAGTAATTGATACAAAAGAAAAAATTGCACTTATATCAAATGCTCCACATCCTGATGCTGCAGCTATTCGAGAATGCATGGAAGGAAATCAAAATTATGAATTGGAAACTTTCTTAATTGACAACTTTACCGGATCTGTTAAGCCCTACAGTCTGGTTATATTAAATCAAGTTGTATTAAGTTCCCCACAGGGTACAAAAATCATGAATGATTTAAACGCGAATGGAACACCTTGGTTTTTAATTTCATCTAACGGTAGCGATAAAATTCCAGGAGCAAGCATACAAAGTTTAAGCCCTAAAATGAATGACGCCGAGTGCTATTTAGCCAAAGAATTTTCTTTGTTTACGATTAGCGAAAATTTAAAAAAAGACATCAAAGAATTTCCGGCAGTGAATACCGTTTTTGGAAATTATAATTTAACCAATTCCATCTCTACTTTAATGTTTCAAAAAATTGGTGTTGTTGAAACGGAAAATCCACTGCTTTCTTTTGGCATTAATGGCGAACAAAAGTTTGGAGTATTTTTTGGAGAAGGTATTTGGAAATGGCGTTTGCGAGATTTTGCAGATCATCAAAATCACGATTTATTTAATGAATTAATTGGAAAAATTATCCAGTATTTAAGTGTTAAAGCTGATAAAAGTTTCTTTAGAGTTAATACTAAAAAAATAATAAACGAAAATGATGAAGTTATCTTTGATGCAGAGGTTTACAATAACTCATATGAGCTAGTTACTAATCCTGAGGTTACACTAGTTCTAACTAACAATAATAACCAACAATTCAATTATACCTTTACAAAAATTAATTCTTCTTACCAATTAAATCTTGGTAATTTACCCCCAGGAGAATATACTTATAAAGCCATTACAAATAACGGCTCCAAAGCTTTAGAACAAAAAGGAAAAATTACAGTTAAAGAATTGTTTGCAGAACAAACACAATTAGTTGCAGACCATCAGTTCATGAGTCAATTAGCCTTTAAACACCATGCTAAACTATTTTACCCTTCACAACTAAGTCAATTGTCTCAAGAACTTTTAAATAATCCCAATATAAAAACGATTACTTACACGCATAAAGACATAAGTGAATTAATTGATTTAAAATCACTCTTTTTTATACTGCTTGGATTATTAACTCTTGAATGGTTTATTAGAAAATACAATGGCCTTTATTAATGCATTAAAGAAATTCAAATTAATTTTTTTATTCTTCGTCGGAATAGTATTTTCTGCTTTTTCTCAAGATTCTACTACAATAAAATTAATTAATAAAGATTTTTTCTTGTTCGATAAAGCAATAATTAATCAATTAATAAAACAAGACTCTACTCAGCATCAATTACCAAATTATTTAAATAGAAACAGAATGGGAGCAATTGGATTCCCTAACCAAGAATTTATTTTACAATATCGTGATGAAAGCTTAGGCGCAATTTGGTTTAATCCGAATTACGATAAACAACTATTACTTAACTCTTCTGCTCCTTATTTTGAAACACCAAAAGTTAATACTTCTGTTTTTGCTGCTATCGGTTCAAAAAAAGAACAAGTGTTAAAGCTAAAACACACTCAACAATTTGGTAAAGCTATTTTTACACATTTTAAATTAAACCGAATAACTGCAGAGAATTTTTATCAGTATCAAAAGAGTTTTGTAAATAATGTGCAGTTTTCGTTACATCAACTTAATCCTAAAAAACGTTTTGGATACAGAACATCTATTAGTTTTGATCGTTTTAAACATAACGAAAACGGTGGCATACAATCAGATTCTTTAATTACAAAAAATGTTTTTATTAATAAAAATCTTGTGCCCGTTCAAATGAATAGTGCAAAACGAGATTATAGGATAATTTCAGGAGAAATATTTATTATTTACAAATTAAATAAAGATAGTAGTTCATATAATGGCCACTACCTTAATATTGGAGCGAATGGATCAATTACTAAGTCAGAATTTTTTGATAAACCTGATAATTCCATTTATGATACAACATACATCAATTCTTTGTTAACTCATGATTCGGTTCGTTTTTCAAAATTCATCCCGGAAATAGCATATAATTATGTAAACAAATCTGTTTTTATTGCTTTAAAGAATCAAACAGACATCAGTCGTTTTGCAGATAATGATACTTCTGTTGTATATCAATCACAAATAGCTGGACAATTATTTGCCATTAATTTATTAAATAATAAACTACATGTAAGAGAAAAATCAGAATACATCTGGAATGGATTTAATCAGAGTAATTATAAAATTAAACTTAATACCGATTTTTCTTTCTCACCCTTAGATTCAAAAATTGAATTAGAAGCAATTGCAGAAAAAAGAAATCCTGATTTGTTTTATAATTATTTTAAATCGAATTATTTTTTGTGGGTAACTAATTTTTCACCTGTTGAATCTTCATTTTTAAAAGCGAATTATTCTTCTAAAAAATTAAATACAGAATTTGGAATTACTTATATACAACAAAAAAATCTAATTTTCATCGACGAAAAATTACAGCCCAAACAGATTAACAAATTAAATTCTGCATGCCGTTTAACTCTTTCAAATTGGTTTAAAGTTTATAAATTTTATTTTACTAACACCATTCATTTTCAACAACAGCAGCATGTTGCCTTTGCATTGCCAAGGTGGTATACTCAACATCAATTGTATTTTCAACATTTAATTCGAAAAAATGGAATGATTTTTCAATTAGGCGTTCAAGCAGAATTAATTGATGACATTAAAAGTATAAAGTATGAACCTGCTCTGAATTCTTTTTTTATGTCTGATCAGGACAAGAGCCTTAACTCAGTTTACTTCATTGATGTTTTCAGTACTTTGAAATTTAAAGAACTTACTTTCTTTTTTAAAACAGAGCATATTAATCAAGGATCAAACGGAACTAACTTTATGTTGATGCAAAACTACTATCAGCGCGATCGAGCATTGCGTTTTGGCTTACGTTGGAATTTTACAGATTAATTTGATTAATAGGTTGACTTAATAAACTTCGTCACCTTTAAAAGATTCCCGTTTTCATCATTAATTATTAAAAAATACATCCCATTAGTAAGATTCTCTATTTCTATTAATTGTTGAGTAGTGCCATTTAAAATTAATTTGCCAGAAACATCATGTATTGTATATTGAAATTGAGTTGCATTAGCATTAATCGTATTATTAACAATTAAATTCTCTTTTGCAGGATTTGGATAAACGCTTATAAAATGATTTTCATTCAACTCGTTTAAACTTACCAGGTTTGCATCACGAGTAACAGTTCCTTTATTTAATATCCAATTATTAGGATCAGTGGTAACATTACTGATTGTGCCGTTTACAGTAAATGAATAATCTTTAACCAATGCGTCTTGATAAACTTTAATAATAGTGTCGCCATTGCTTCTTGTTAATTTAAATTCAATAGGTGTAATAAATAAAGGCGTTACAGACGACATAGAAACAGTTTCTGTATTTTTTAAATAAAAATTGTTTCCAACTTGATTCCATTTTACTGTGAAGGTTGGATAACCTTCGCCAAAAATCCATTGATTAAAAAATTGAGTTAGATTTAATCCGGTTGTGTTTTCAACTGATGTTTTAAAATCAAGAATAGAGGCAGTATTATAAGCAAATTGTTGCTGGAAATTTTTTAGAGCAGTAAAAAATAAATTGTCGTCATTAATAACAAATCTAAGCGAATGCACAACAGCAGATCCTTTATCATAAGACAATCGAGAACTAAATATTCTATTTACTGTTACTGTATCCGGATTATAAACACTTCCTCCATTTTGAGACATTACATTATTGTGTATTTGTAACATGGTCGATGCCGCATTAGTAGGATTAAATTGTTCTAAAGCTATATGCTCACAGTAAGAAGCGAACCCTTCATTAATAAAAATATCATTCCATGTGCTGCATGTTACATGATCTCCCCACCATTGATGGCCTAATTCATGCGCAACTAATTCAAAATTAAATGAGCCTAATGAAGTCATCGTTTGGTGTTCCATACCCCCGCCAAAAGGAGCCATAGCGTGACCATACTTTTCATTTGCAAAAGGATACAAACCAAATTTATCTGAGAAAAATTCTACCAAATCATCCGTTTGATCAATTACAGATTTAAAGTTAGTTAACGTTGCAGGATTATCATAAATATAATTTTGAATTAATATAGAATCAGTTGTGCCTGCAGGATGGGCATAAAAACTATAATCAACATATTTGGCAATTGCTACAGAAATTAAATAATAATCAATTACATATTTGCTTTTCCATTCGTAACGTTTTTTTGTTCCTAAATCAACAACCGCAGTAAGAATACCGTTTGATCCAACTTTGTTTGCCGCATCAGTTGTTACATATACGTAAACAGAATCTAATTTATCCTGCAATTGCTGCTTACACGGAAACCATTCATAAGCTGAGTAGGGCTCGCTTAAACTCCAGGTTACCTGATTGCCCCAACTTTGTGAAGTGCCATTATTTAAACCATCACCAATTGCCGATCCGTTTAGTGTTGGCGCAGTACCTCTATAATAAATAGTTGCATCAATCATCTCGTTTTGTTGAAGCGTATTGGGTAAAACAAAACTTACCGCATGTGAATTACGAATTGGAGTAACTAATAATCCGTTTATTCTTGCGGAATCAATAATCAAGCTACTATATAACTCTAAACCAAAAGTGTCTAAAGTGCTAGATTTTACTTGAGCAAGGCTTCTTACATTACCACTTACACTTTTACCCGTTCGTTCCATATTTAAGTTTAAATGCTGAAACTTCATATCATATTTATTCATTAAAACAATATGACTGATTGGCACTGCCTGAGTATGATTTATATAATTTGTTTTTAAAACCGAACATGCTCGTTGCGCATTTAACTGATTGTATATAAATGCAGCACAAAACGACAAGTATAAAATTGATTTTTTCATGTTTAAGTAAAATGATATTAGCTAATCTACTAAGTAAGTGAGTGAAAAACAATTTTAAATCTTGATTTTACATAAA
Source organism: uncultured Flavobacteriaceae bacterium (assembly GCA_964612005.1). GTDB lineage: Bacteria > Bacteroidota > Bacteroidia > B-17B0 > Aurantibacillaceae > JADJDM01. The sequence continues at coordinate 5,635 of CAZTCG010000012.1, forward strand.
AGGCAATTATTCTCTATTTAATGGAAAGGTGAATCTGGACTTTGTTAAACTATTTACCAGTTATTATCACTCATATTAAACCTCACGTTAACTACGTTATTGTAAATTGATCCGAAATTAAAACTAATACCGGTAAAAAAGTAATATGAAAAATCAGATTTTAACTGTGCTTGCCCAAGTAAAATAGCTTCTTGTGAAACTTCTTCCTTCTTTAAAAAATACTGATCATTTACAATAGAAAAACTACCTCCAACATTAATATTTAAACCTTTTGCAGCATTTAAACTCACATTAGGCGACATATTTACACGATAATATTTTTGTTTATGAAAATACTGAAAAGTGCCAATATCACAATTTAGTGAGCCCCATTTTTCAACCTGTCTGTAGCTAACAACTAATGAATGTAAAAAATACCATTCATTTAATTTATCTAAATAAGTGGGCGTAAAAAAATCCACATACCTTGCTCCTATTCTATAATTTACTGTTAATCTACGTTTTGTCGCTTCATCATAAGGAAAAAAATTATACTCTATTGAAGGAAAGAAAGTTGTACTATTTTTTAAATTTTGAACCGTTGAGGCAAAATAAGTAGCAAAATAACCGTAGGCAAAATGTTTGCCTAAACTTATTGCATCAAAACTATAAGCGCCAATATTGTTTACAAAAGATTTTATGGTTGTGGTATCATCAATATCATATGACTGATAATTTCCATTCTGAAAAATGCCGGTTTCAAATCTGTTTTTTTGTGAGGTTCTGTTAGCATTAAAATTACTGAACACGCTTAATTGTTTACTATATGCTTGACCATTACCATACAAATTACCATCTATTGAAAACAACCATAAGTTCCATTTATCTTTTACTTGATCAGCATTTGTTGTGTTTTCTAAACCTGATATTGAATAATTAATCTTACTTGCTAAACTTGATTTGAGCAAATAAGGTAAAACACCTTTTTTGATAGCGTCTCTTATCCCTTCTCTTATTTCTCCATTTGATTGATTAGGTATTGCATTAAATTTCTCTATCGATGTGATATCCTTAAACTGATTTTCTCCTGAAAATTCCAAGGTAAATTCAGTTCCACCATTACCAGTATTTATCGTTCTTAAAAGAATTACAATATCTGCTAATCGTCTATCTCTAACAAAATTTAAGAAGGTAATTTCATTTTTGTAATAATTTTGATCGCAATAATCGCAAACAAGAAAAACCTTTGGAGCATCGTTTCTTTGGATGGTATCTGTGGTTTGGGCTTTAAAAACAAATGGAGATAAGATTAAAAAAGCAAAAAATAATTTAACTAAAGTTTGTTTCATTTTAAATGTAATCTATTTTTTTACTAGTTTGCCCCAAACACCCAACGGAAGCTTTATACCTGTTTTTGCAGGAATAAATAATTCGCCAATACTTAATTCAGATTTGTTTTTCTTTGAAAAATCAGAAAGCATGTTTTCAGCTACAAGCGCTGAAAAACCTAATGAATACGCGTTTAAAATAAGTAAGTGTTCTTTTGGATTTAGTAACTGTAAAACACTTTCCATCATTTCCTGTATGTTTTCTTCCAGCTTCCATTTTTCGCCATTAGCACCATGGCCGTATGCCGGTGGATCTAAAATGATACCATGGTATTGGTTGCCTCTACGAATTTCTTTTTTTACAAACTTCAATGCATCATCCACCATCCAACGAATTCCATCCAGCTTAGAATTACTCATGTTTTCATTTGCCCAGGTAACAACTTGCTTAATAGAATCAACATGAGTTACATCAGCACCCGCTGCTCTTGCAGCTATTGAAGCGCCTCCTGTATAGGCAAATAAATTTAAAAATTTTGCGTTTTTTTTTGCATGTAAAAACTGGTAAATACTTTTCCAGTTAACTGCCTGCTCAGGGAAAATACCTACATGCTTAAACGAAGTTAGTCCTAAACGAAAAACAAGATGAACATCTTTATCCACTTCATATTGAATTTTCCATTGGTCGGGCATTGCTTTTAATTTTTGCCAAATGCCGGCAGAACTTGATTTTGGAATAAACTTTACATGAGCCTGTTGTTCCCATTCTTTTAGAGTGAGTTGTTTTTTCCAAACGGCTTGTGGTTCGGGACGAATGGTAATGTGTTTTCCAAAACGTTCTAGTTTTTCAAAATCACCACAATCTATTAATTCATAATCTGAAAAATATTGAGGACTGAGTAATTGCATAATTATAATTTTATTCCAACAATTGTAGCGTCATCAAATTGATGATGTTGCGAAATTAATTGTTTATAGGTTCCATTAATTGTTTTTTTCTGCTCACTTATATTAAAAGATGAGATTTCGAGTAAAAACTGATTAAATTTATCTTTTCTTTGCGTTTTAGGCAACCCGCCGTATTGATCTTCAAAGCCATCAGTACATAAATAAATTATATCTCCTTGATTAATTAAAAGTTCATGATTAGTGAATTTAATTACTGAGTCTGATCCTATATTTAGTTTATCCCCAATAATTTCATTTAATCTATTTTGTTGAACACAAATTAAATTCAGATGCGCTCCGGCAAATTGAATCTTACTGCTATCAGAAGTTATTTTACATAAGCCTATATCCATTCCGTCTTGTAACTGAAATCCAAACCCTGAAGTTTTAAAAGCTTCTACCGACAGCGCGTTTAATTCGTTTAAAATAAAAGCCGGATTTTCTCCTTCAAGTTTAGTCCAAACTTTATCAAGTAATTGATTAGCCATAATACTAATAAAAGCCCCTGGAATTCCGTGGCCCGTACAATCTACTACTGCAATATAAATACTATCAACACTTTGTTTCAACCAAACAAAATCTCCACCTACTAACTCTTTCGATTGCATCCAACAATAGCTGTCTGAAAAATACTTCTGTAACTGTTGTTCCGCTACAAATGTGTTTTCCTGAATTCTTTTGGCATAAAATAAAGAGTCCGTCATATCTTTGTTTTTATCAGCCAATTGAGCATTCATTTTTGCTAATTCAAACGTTCTTTCTTCTACTCTTTTTTCTAAAATTAATTTTGACTTTAGCAATCTGGCATTTCTAAATTTATCAAAACCGTAAACTGCAAATACAATAAATACAATTACAAAAAGTATAAAAACACTGGTTTGCCAAAATGGTGGCTTTACTTTAAAAGAATAACTGATTGGCTTACTCCATACTCCATCATTATTGCAAGCTTTTAGTTTAAATGTATAATCTCCTGCCGGTAAATTGGTATATGCCGCTTCATGCACTATATAATTCACTTTTATCCAAGCTTTATCAAATCCTTCTAATGTGTATTCGTAAATTAGTTTATCAGGACTCGATAAAGAAATTCCTTCAAACAAAAAAGTGAGATTATTTCCTTTATGAGAAACAATCTGGTCAGCTGGAAAAGCAGTGTCTTTCGCATTAATTTTTATTCCTGTTAAATTAACAATTGGCGGAAATTCATTTTTAAAATCTTGTTGAGGATTAAATTTTAGCGCGCCCATGATGGTACCAAACCACAAATTACCTAATGAATCTTTGCATGCTGCATTTGGATTACATTCGGAACCCGAGAAGCCATTTGTTTTATCGTACAATTTGAACTGATGAGTTTGCTGATTAAATAATTCAAGTCCTTTGTTAGAACCTAACCACACATTATTTAATTCATCTATAACCAATGAATAAGGAGATTCGGTTTTTAATCCGTTTTCTCTGTTGTAATTCGTAAATTTTTTTCCGTCAAATTTATAAAGTCCACCACCGTATGTTCCAAGCCAGATATTTCCGATTTTATCTTCTGTAATGCTTAAAATAAAACGATGATTTAATCCGTTTTTTTCATCATAGGTTTTAAAGATTTTACCATCAAACGATGTAAGATTTCCTCCCAATGCAGCAAACCAAATAGTTTCCTTGCTATCCTTAAAAATTTTATAAATATGATTTCCTCCTAAACCTTCTTCATTGCCAAAATTTTTAAGTTGACCGGTTTGAGAATAATAGCGTGAAGCCCCATTTCTGGTTCCAATCCAAACACAACCGGTTTTATCTTCTGCAATGGAATAAACAACATTACTAGATAGGCCATTAGATTGAGTAATATGTTCTGACTGAAAACTTGTGGTATTAATTTTATAAACACCATCAAAAGATGTTCCTGCCCATAAATTATTTTTTGAATCGATAAATAAACAACTAATCGAGAGATCGGGAACTGAAGTGATTTTTTTTATTTGTTTGGAAATGACATGCCCTTTATCACCATATTTTAATTGAAGCCAAGCAATACCCTTATTTGTCCCTAACCATATTTTATTTGAACGATCAGGAATTATACTCCAGATAATATTATTTGGAATAGAATCTGCCTCATCAAAAATTTGAAACTTCTCGCCTTGCAATTGGTTTAATCCTAAATCTGTAGCAATCCAAACCGCGTGTTCTCTGTCTTGAAAAATACTATTTACAGAAAAATAATTTAATCCCTGACGTGTACTGTATTTAGTAAGCTGATTTGTTTTAATGTCTAAATGCATAGCACCACCGCCAACTGTTCCAATCCAAATAGCATTATCACTATCCTTACAAATTGTTTTAATGAAATTGGAACTCAATCCGTTTAATATATTGTAATTCTTCTTTAATTTTAAATTCAATGATTTTGAAGTTGAAGTGTAAGTGTAACAAGCCAAACCCTCATCAGCAGAACCAATCCATAATTCATTGTTGGTACCTTTACAAATACTTATTAAACGATTACTGAATAGGCCATCTTTTTTAGTAATAGCAAAAATTGACTGCTGTATGGTTTCTTTATTTAATGAATGACAATAGGCAAGCCCTGAATCGGTAACAAATACTGGAAAGCCATTATTATCAAACACGCAATCGTAAACATTATTTGAAGGTAACCCGTTTTCGTTCCCAATGCTTTGAATATATTTATAATCGTTATCCAGCACTATGATTCCTGCGCCTTCTGTTGTAATCCAATATTGATTTTTTTGATCTTGCTTAATAGAAAGAATCGTTTTCTGTTTGGTGTATTTTAAAACATCAAGGTTTTCAAAAATTTTTAATTTATAGTTATAACGACTAATGTTTCCTGCCCAGTGACCAAATAAAATATCTCCATTTTTATTTTTACAAGATGAAACTGTCCAGTCCTCTGCTAAGTGTTGGTTTTTAGTGTAAGAGACAAACTGAAAACCATTATATTTTGATAATCCTGCAATTGTCCCTAACCATAAATTACCATCATTATCCTGAACCATTGTTTCTACCTGATTTTGAATGAGTCCGTTTTCCATATTAAACCAATTAATGCTCGTGATTTGTGCTTGGCAATTGATAGTTCTAAAAAATAGAACTATGAAAAGAAAAAGGAGTTTATATTTTTTAAAGTGGCACATTGTAGTATTTCAACTCATTAAAATATTCTTGTTCGTTAATTGGTTTATCATTTTTAAAATAATAAGTTAAACCCCAATTGTATTTTTCTTTACGAAATTGTTTTTTTACATTTCCTTCAGAAACATAAATGTAGTAAACGCTTTTAAAGCTATGCTGTTCAAATTCTGTAGTTATACCAACTACAGGAAATTTTTTTGTACTTGCTGTAAGATTCTTTTCATTTTTAACTGCAACTTTTAACTGACCAAATAATTCTTTTTGGTAAACGCCTTCATAAATTTGTAATTGTTTACTTTTAAGTTTATTCGATAACCTTAAATCTTCTGCGTTTACTTTTGCTAATGCCTCTCTTTTTAAAACAGCAATGACTTCGTTGTCTGATTCTTTGTCGATCTTATCCGGATTTTTACTTTTTAATCCTCTTTCATTTTCGGCAACAGATTTTAGCAGATTAGTTTCTATATTTTTCTTAATTGTTTTATTTTGATTTTCAACTATTTTTTTACGTTCAAAAGATATCTTTAAATATACTTCATCTTCTTTAAGTTTTAGTAAAGCATCTTTCGTTTCGTTTTCTTTGTTACTTGCTTTTACAATTGTCGATTTCATTTTATCGGCAAGTAATTTTTTCATTCGTTCCGCCTCTTCCATTGCCTTTTTTTCTGCAAGTAATTGTTGTTCCTTCAATAATTTCTCTTCTTCCTCTTTAAGTTTGTTGGAGAGTATCGTGTTTTTTTCTTCATCTGTTTTTGCAATTTCTTCCTGAGTAGGAATCTGTTCAGGAACATAATATAAATCCTTAATAAAATTATCTACATAATTTTCTTCATCTATAAACCGTTTATTGCCATCATAAACAATTTTAGCAAATGGATTTTTAAACGCATTATAATTTAAGTTAGATTGATTCAATTCAAAAAAATTAACATCAATTTCATAAATAGGATATATTTTTTTAGTTGGTGAACAAACCGATGAATAAATTAATGCAAACATTTCTGCGCAACCTGGTGCATTAAATACAATTTTATAATCAACCCCAAGTTCCAAATCAAACATAAACCTTCCGTTTCTACCTGTTGTTACATCTGCAATTTTTAAATTCCCAGAATAAATGCTTATTTGAGCGCCAGATAGCGATTTATAATTTTTGATTGTTTTTCCAGAAAACTCTAGATAACCTTTTTCTTGAGCGATAATAGATGCTGAAAAAAAAATTAATAAGAATGATAATATGACAATTGAAAAGCGCAAATAATTAAAACAAAGTTTAAGTTACATTTTTTAAATGAATCACACAATGTTTCTCGCTTCAGCTAATGCTTTTTTATAGATTGCCAAAACGCGTTCACGAGCAAATTTATGATCTACGATTTCTTTTATGTAAGCAGAAGTTCCGTATTCCGGAACCCATTTCTTAATGTATTTATATTCTGAATCAAATTTTTTGGTTTGCTCGTAAGGATTAAAAACCCTGAAATAAGGCGCAGCATCGCAGCCGCATCCTGCGGCCCATTGCCATCCGCCGTTGTTGGCTGATAAATCAAAGTCATTTAATTTCTCAGCAAAGTAAGCTTCGCCCCAACGGTAATCAATGAGTAAATTTTTGGTTAAAAAACTGGCCACAATCATGCGTACGCGATTGTGCATAAAACCGTTGCATTTAACTCGCGCATACCTGCATCAACAATCGGGTAACCCGTTTTACCCTCGCCCCATTTTTTAAATTCAATTTCATTGTTTCTCCATTCAATGCGTTCGTAATCTTTTTTAAAACATGTTTGTGCAACATGCGGAAAATGATGCAAAATCATCATGTAAAAATCCCGCCAGATGATTTCATTCAAATACGTTTCACTTAATGGCTGAGCCCATTTTGCCAATTTTCGTAAGCTAATTGTTCCAAAACGAAGGTGCATGCTCAAACGTGAAGTCCCTGCAATTGCTGGAAAATCACGATTTTCTTTGTAGTTGATAATTGTATTTTGATTAGCCACAGGAATATCAGCACGTATGTCAGTTGACTGAAACCCTAATTCTTCCATACTTGGAAATGAATAATTACTTTCCTCTTTGCTTAAATTCTTGTAATACTCTTTGCACGAATATGATGCAAGTGAAGTTTCACCTAATCGCTGTTTCCATTTTCTGCTGTAGGGTGTAAAGATTGTGTAAGGCAAGCCGTCATCTTTCACTACTTCACTTTTCTCAAATATGCATTGATCTTTGAACGTTTTAAAAGCAATGGTTTTGTTGCTTAATAGCTGATTGATTTTTGCATCTCGCTCATTCGCGTAGGGTTCGTAATCGTGATTGGTGTAAACATTTTCTATTTCATGTTTACTTATTAAGTTTTTAAAAACTTCATCAGGAGTTCCGTAAAAAACCCAAATAGAAGATTGACATTCTTTTAATTGTGAATTTAATCGCTGAAGCGTTTTATGAATAAAATCAACCCTTCTGTCGTGTTTGTTTTCAAGTTTATCTAAGATGTCTTTATCAAAAATAAATACCAATTGTACATTTTTATTTTCTTTTAAGGCATGATAAAGTGCTGCATTATCATCAATCCTTAAATCCCTGCGTAACCAAACTAATGTTTTCATTCTGCTTTCAGATAAAAATAAATTTTCTTAAATAATAAATTTATTGTGAACCTATCATTTCTAAACGATAAATAATGTTGTTATATCCGACTAACTCAACACAAAGTACATTTTTATCTAATCTCTTTATCTCCCATAAATTTGGTGTTGGCGAGGCTTTACCAACATTGAGCCATCCGAATTGCATTTTTTTACAATCATCCTTTATTTCTGTTTTATAAAATTTTATAGGTGTATCTTCAACAGGTGCCTTTGACCAATAATAACTATTTAAGTACGTTAATGAGTCTACTCCATTCACTGTATATTTCGTAACGAACCACGGATTACCTCTCCATAATCTATTCTTCGCAGTTTGTAAATGCACCAAAGCCTGATCCTCAGGATACTTCTTGCATCCAAAAAACAATATTGATATAACTAATATGTATAAAAATGTTTTTTTCATTTTATAATTTACCTGCTAACACACAACTGAATTTATATTTCTGAACGTCACCGTTTTTATTGAAGGTTTCAAAATAAATTACATAAATTCCTATTGGAGCTTTTTCATTTTGTTCAGTTAATCCGTTCCAACTGTAACTTCCTTTGGTTGCCAGATTTTCATTACGAACTAAATACCTAATCAACTGACCGTTCGCATTGTAAATGGATAAATTACCTGCCAATCCGGGTTCATTTAATTCGTAGTTAAAGGTGAGCACATCATTATATCCGTCATTATCAGGTGAAAAAATTTCTGGGACAACGGAGAAAGTTCCTTCGCCTTTTGTTTGCATAAATTGTGAATTCTGATACCCGGGCGTCCCAAAGCCAACATTAGCAGCTGCCGAATTCCAATTGGTTATATCTAATGTTGGGCGATTAAAATCAATGCGTT
>CAZTCG010000013.1:0-14095 GCA_964612005.1 uncultured Flavobacteriaceae bacterium
CATTTGTTTTTTGATGAATTGTAATTGGTTGTCCGTATGGATCATATCCGGAAGTTGCAGAAAAAATGGAATAATTTACTTTCCTGATTCCAAAACCTATTGATAATTCATGGCTGGTTTGTACTTCTGAACCGGCAGTAAATTGGTAGCCCCAATGAACTAGATAACAGGTGTTTTTAATTAGAAGATTGTTACCATTTGCAACACTTTCAGAATATCGTTTTATATCATATAAATTAGAATTTACACCAGAGTATCTGCATTCAAACTGAATAAAATTTCTTCGTTCATCATCATATAAAAAAGAATATAATCCTTCGTATGAAATTTTTAAACTTGCAGCGGCAAATAAATTTGCGCCTTTATCATATACACTGTTTTTTATGATATCATTAACACTTAACGAAGATACTGAATTGTCAATTATGTAAAAGTCATCTTCCGCAGAAGCAGTTTGTATTTTATCTTTATTGTAATTATAACCTAATCCACCAATCAAAGAAATTACACTGTTAAATTTTCTTTCGTAATGAAGCGCAAATGTGCTTCGGGCAAACAACCCTAAATTAACCTTTAAAAAATTCTTTTTATCAGCAACAAATGTAGTTGCAGGATTTAAAATTGGTTTAGATGAATTTTTATCCGGAGAATAGATGTTGTCCAGCTCATTAGGTTTTCCTGGCTTAATATCCTGAGCATTTACAACAAGATAACATGCTGAAAAAAGAACTGTAATATATAATTTAAAAAATTTCAAAAACTTATTTGATTTTAATGAGTACTACGTAATTTAAAAGTTGTTTAATTTTTTCTTCCAGTGTTAAATTTTGTATTTCGTTTTTAGTTGGAAGTTCAATGGTTTCAGGCAAAACTTCTATTAAATTTTTAATGTAGTTTAATTTTACTGCGTACGAAACATTATCAGCGTCTTCAATCTTTGCATTAATTACACCAACTAATTCACCTTTATCATTAAAAACTCCACCACCGCTATTGCCCGGTTGAACCGGAATGGATGTTTGAAAAGTGTTTAATGCGCCATTATAACCAGTCTTTGCGCTTACTTTTCCATCGGTAAATTTCGCTTCTTTTCCCATTCCATTTAAAGCAAATGGAAATCCAATTGTAAAAACACTTGATCCTACATCTACTAGTCCATTTTCTTTAAATGTATAGTTGATGGATGAAAAAGGTGTAAAAGTTTCGTCGGTAATTTTTAAAATGGCTAAATCATTTTCAGCATCTTTTTGAATTAATTTTGCTTTTACTACTTTTTGCTGATCCTGAATAAGTACTTCAATTAAAATAGAGTTGGCATTTTCTACTACATGGTAATTAGTTAAAACATATCCTCCTTTACTGATTATAATTCCTGATCCACTTGCTTTTACGTCTGTTTCAGTGGTAGAGCCCGAAGAAAATGAACTTTCTGTTTTGAACTCTTTATAAATTAATTTATCAGTAGCTATTTTAGATTTTCCACTCACCATTATTCCTACATTACTTCCATAGTTTCGTGTTTTATCTGTACTAAATTGTAACTCACCGTTAATGGAAAAAAGATTTTTTTCACCGTTAGAAATAATTTTTAAAGTGTTTGATTTTTCTGGCTGAATAGCCGGTGAAAACATACCTTCTGCACGAATAGCTGAAATTCCTTCAAACACAAATCCAATATAAAAAGAAGACTGAGTGATATAGAAGAAATTGTAATTCTGCCAATCTTTAAATCCATAAATAATTCCTGACTTATCCGTGTTTTTTAAACTTTTAATTTCTATCTCAGTTTCAATAGCAAAGCTGGTTGCTTCACCCATCATGCTTTTAAATCTGGAAGTCCCGCCATTTGTAAACGATATTAATTCAAGTTTGCCGTTTGAAATTGCTGCATAACTTTTATCGCTATGATATAAGTCCCAGTCATTGGAGTTTGAATTAAAATTTTCTTCGAAAATGGTTGCTTGTTGCCCATCTTCACTGTACTCTTTGAACCTGTTTTCTGTTAGTTTCCCTTTTTCATAACTCAGTTCTTTCCAAACTTTTCCACTTTCAAAGTAGTAAATACTTTTTCCTTCTTCCTGCCCTTGATCATTAAAGTTTCTTTCCGATTTTAGTTTTGCATTTTTGTGATACCATTTGCAAACTCCTTGATACACATTTTGATTTTCGTCGGTTGAACTTGCCTGTAAAATTTTCCCTTCAAAATATATAATTTCGGTATTGTTATAGAAACTCATGTAGTAATTTTCATTACCCATTTTTTCTCTAAAATAATACGCCTGATTTTGAGTAGTACTTTTACCAAATCGATCAAAGTAAGTCTTTTGACTGAAAGCCAAATGAGATAAAGTAATTAGGGTATAAATGCAAAAATACTTAAACATAAATGGATTCGCGAAACTACTTATAAATTGTAAATCAAAGTGCTCGAATGCAGATTAAAATTGTCCACTTAATTTTTTGACTCAATTAACTTTGATAAATTAATCAGCAAATCTTCTTCAAATGGTTTGGCCATTAATTGAATGCCAATTGGCATATTATTTTTGTTTTTTCCAACAGGGATAGAGATTGCAGGAATTCCAACCATATTAGCCTGAACAGTAAAAATATCTTCCAAATACATTTGAATTGGATCAGTTGAATTTTTACCAAACTCAAATGCAACACTAGGCGTAGATGGTGTTAAAATAATATCGAAGTTTTTAAATATTTCAAATGTTTTATCACGAAGTAAACGTCTAACTTTTTGAGCTTTTGAATAATAGGCGTCGTAATAACCTGCACTTAAAACAAATGTTCCGAGCATGATACGGCGTTTAACTTCTTTACCAAAACCTTCTGAACGCGATTTTTTGTAAGTGCTTTCTAAGTCAACTGCGTTTTTACTTCTATATCCGTAATGTACACCATCATAACGAGAAAGATTGGAAGACGCTTCAGCCGTTGTTAATACATAATATGCAGGCACCAAATATTCTAAAAATGGAAAATCAACAGCTTCAACGGTATTGCCATTTTCTTTAAGTTGCTGAATGATTTTTTCAGTTGATGTTTTTACTTCGTTATCGAGTCCAGGACTTTCTAGGCAATCTTTTAGGTAAGCAATTTTTAAACTTTTAGTTTCATTAAGTCCAGTATATTTTTTTACCGGTTGTTGAGAAACCGTACTATCAAAATCATCAGCGCCTGCTATCACTTCTAAAATCAAAGCAGCATCTTCAACATTATGAGTAATAGGCCCAATCTGATCAAACGAAGAAGCATAAGAAAGTAAGCCCCATCTAGATACTCTTCCGTAAGTTGGTTTTAATCCAACAACACCGCAAAATGATGCGGGTTGTCTGATGGAACCACCTGTGTCGCTTCCTAATGCAACATGGCATAAACCGGCAGCAACTGCAACGGCTGAGCCACCTGATGAACCACCGGGCACAGTATTAGTGTTAACCGGATTTAATACTTTACCGTATGCTGAATTTTCATTAGAAGAACCCATTGCAAATTCATCACAACTCGTTCTGCCAATGATAATGGCATCTTCGGCCAATAAACGTTCTACAACAGTAGCAGAAAATAAAGAAGTAAAACCTTCTAATATTTTTGATGATGCAGAAACCTTATGGTTTTTATACGTGATATTATCTTTGATGGCAACAATAACCCCAGCTAGTTTTCCGGCGTTGCCTGATTTAATTTTTTCATCAACTTCTTTTGCTTTTAACAATGCAGATTCAGTAAAAACTTCATTGAAAGCATTTAAGTTTTGATGATTATTAATTTTAGAGATAATATCTTCAATTAGTTGAAGAGCAGTAACATTACCACTTTTCAAATCTTCTTGAAGTGAATGGATGTTGAGAAAAGAATACACCTGAAGGGAGCGGAATTATTTTTTATCTAAATCTGTAGAAGCACCTTCACCTTTAGAGGCGTCTTTAAATTCTTTCATGCCTTTTCCTAACCCACGCATTAATTCAGGAATTTTTTTACCTCCGAATAATAATAATACTACTGCAAGAATAAGTATAATTTCCCAAGTACCTAATTTCATGATAATTTAAATTTAATTCAAATATAGTTTTTTTCGTTTAACTAAAATTAAAAAGGGGGAATTTATACCCCCTTTAATTTTCTCAGAATCTTAATAATTCCCTTTTGCTTTAATTCCTAATTCAATTTTCTTTAAAGCAGTAATGTATGCACCAATACGCATGGTTGATTTATACTCCTGACTGTTTTTCCAAACAGCATCAAAAGCAACTTCCATATTGATATCGTGTTTTTCATTTACTTCTTTTTCTGACCAATAGTATCCCATTTTATTTTGAACCCACTCAAAATAAGAAACTGTTACACCGCCTGAGTTGGCTAATATATCTGGAACAACTAAAATATTTTTTTCTTTTAAAATTATATCTGCCTCAGGAGTTGTTGGCCCGTTTGCACCCTCAACAATTAGTTTAGCCTGAATATCAGATGCAATTTCTTCAGTGATTACATTTTGTAATGCTGCAGGAACTAAAACATCACATTTAGCAGTTAATAATTGAGCTCCAGTAATTTCAACTCCACCTGTAAATCCTTTTAACGTGTTTGAATTAGCTTTTGCATAATCTAACGCAGCTTTAATATCAATTCCGTTTTCATTGTAGTATGAAGCTGTATGATCACCTATAGCTACTATTTTAACTCCTTTTTCTGCTAATAAACGAGCTGCATGTGAGCCTACATTTCCAAAACCTTGAACTGAAGCGGAAACTGATTTTGGATCTAAGCCCATTTTTTTAAGAGCACAAAGTGTACTTACCATAACCCCTCTTCCAGTTGCTGCGTCTCTTCCAAGTGACCCACCAATTCCTACTGGTTTTCCTGTAGTAACACCTGGACTGTCATCACCGGTAATTTTGTTAAATTCATCAACTAACCAAGCCATTTCTCTTCCGCTTGTGCCCATATCCGGAGCAGGAATATCTTTATTTACACCAAAAACATCTTTCATTGAGCGTGTGTAAGAACGAGTTAAGCGCTCTAACTCGCCAACGCTTAATTTTCTTGGATCACATTTAATACCACCTTTTCCACCACCATAAGGTAAATTTGCAACTGCACATTTAAAACTCATCCACGCAGAAAGTGCCATTACTTCATCCTGACAAACATCCATTGCATAACGGATACCACCTTTTGATGGGCCAAGAATGGTTGAATGCACGCATCTGAAACCTTCAAAAACTTCAACTTTTCCATTATCCATCATTACCGGTAAACTTACCTGAACTAATTTTTGTGGACTTCTAAGCACTTTAGCAGCTGTTTCATCCAAATTCATTGTTGTTGCAGCTACATCCAAACGGGCTAGTACCGAGTCGAACATGCTATCGTGTTGTGAGGTTGATTTTGCGGTTTGAGAACTCATAATGTAATTGTATTAAGTTATTATTTAATAAGTTAGAAACAAAGCGGTGCAAAGTTAATAAATTATTAAATTGTTCGACATATTCTGATAAAATTCAATGTTAAATGTCTAATTATCAGTTTAGTTTAACATTAAATATAAAAAAACAAGCGGAAGCACATATATTAAACTATCAAAACGATCTAAAATACCTCCATGTCCGGGCATTACATTTCCTGAATCTTTAACTCCTACACTACGCTTTAACATGGATTCAATTAAATCTCCAACTGTTCCAAAAACAGCCACAATAATTCCAATTAACATCCAGTCATTGGTTGATAAAACACCAAACCAATTATAAAAAAACATAGAAAACAATACGGTTAATAGTGCGCCTCCAATTGTGCCCTCCCAGGTTTTACCTGGAGATATGCGTTCGTACATTTTGTTTTTACCAATTAAGCTACCAACCAAGTAAGCAAATGTATCATTCGACCAGATTAATAAAAATAAACCAAAAACAATAAATGATTCGTAATGTTTTGCACCAAAAGATAAAAGTGCCAAAGAATTAGGGCAGGCAATAAAATGGAATAAACAAAATGGCAGTACTGCGTACAAAATACCGAAAAAAGTTACTGATATATTTTCGAACGGTTTTTCTTTATTTCTGAAAAGTTCAGCAGCAGATAAAATGAATAACAAAACAAATGATAAAAATAAAAGCAGCATTAAATTTGAGCCACTAACTTCTAGTATTAATAATTCATCTGCGCACCACAAGAAACAAAATAAATACCATAAGATGCCAATTGTAAAACCAATTGTTTTGTTAGGCAATAATTGTTTTAATTCCATGAGTTTATAAAACTCGTATAAAGCCCAAATAGAAATAATAAAAAATAATATTGAAAAGGTTATATATCCTAAAAATATGGAGGATAATAATACACCTGCAAAAACTGCTGCGCTAAGTGTTCGTGTTATGAATTTTTTTTTGTCTAGTGCCATTTAAAATGCGATTCCAAGATTTAAACCTAATGCAAAGCGAAATAAAAATATTGCGCTTTTATTTTTAATTGAATTATTTACGTCAGAAGGTTTTATAAATCGGTTAACTCCAGATGCAAGATAGCTTTGTATAACACAATTTTTTATAGGTCGATATACAACGCCACTTTTTAGATTGAATGTTTGAAAATAATCTGAATAATTAGTAGTTATAATTTGATTAACATAAGGCGAAGGAAAATATGCCCCTGTATAAACTAATTTGGAATAAGTAACTTTAGAAAACGAATTCCCAAAATCAGCTCCAAACCCAATCCAATAAGTAAATTTTTTATGTGCGTAAGGATATACTTTTAATTGAAAGCCAAAATAATTCTTTTTATAATAATAACCACTATAATTAGGTACCGGATTTACTTTTACTTCCTTTCTATTGTAAGTAGAACTGCTGTTTTCACTTTCAAGGCCATAGTTGTAGTAAAACTCAGCGCCAACCGTCCTCTTTGGAAATATATATTCAACTACCGGCTGAAAATGATTAATCATTAGTTGTGCAGCATCTATGCTGATAATTATTGGGGCAAAATCTTTTTTATTTATCACACCAAAATCAGGATCTTTCACACAATTATCATATCCAACCTCCTTCATTTCTATGCATCCACTTTTTAATGATATTCTTTCAATCAATTTTTTTTTAATTACAATAGTTGGTCCAGTTGAATCTCTTGGATTTTTATATTTAATTGTGCCATCAGAAACTTCTTTAATAATTGCTGAAATTTTATTGCCATTAATAAGATGAATAGTATCAAATTGAGCAATAGATTTAAAATACAATATGATTAAAAGGATAAGAAGTATTAATTTTCGCATTTACTTTTTTATTTTCTTAGGAAGAATTTTTCCAAAAATTAAACCTAATAAATCCAACAGTTTCTTCAAAACATCAAAATATAATGTAAATACTAACGTAAGGGACATGAACCAAACTACAAAAATATTGAACCAAAAAGTAGGGATTAAATTGCCGAATAACTTTTTGTTTGGTGCTAAGAAATGAGCTCTACCAAAATTATTAGTAGGGTTAAGGTAAACCGGATCAACACGCTGAATCAACTCGCCATCTTTTTCAAGGCACTTTGGACCAAGATCATTAGAGTTTTGCATCATTTGTGTTAATGCTTCATTTTCATATTCATTTCTTAATTGGTTAAATTGTTTCTTTTTTTCTTCAGGTAAATTTTGGTAGATTTTATCTTTTTCAGCCCTTGCTTTATTGTTGCGTGCAATGTAAAAATTAGCATACGTTTCACCGAGATAAATTTCAATTTCTTCAATTTGTTTTTGATTGATGTTTTCAGGATTTAATTTTTCAGCCAGAGGAAAATAAAGTTGTTTGTATAATTTACCTTCTTTTATTAATTCATTTTTAACTAAAGTGATATCTTCAATTAATTGTACTTTTTTGTCAGGTTGATTTAATTCACTTTCAATTTTGCTCAATTTTTTTTCAATCTCATCTTTCCAGTAGTTATTTTTATATTGAGCTTCTGATATAGCTTTTTCGAATTTGTAAAATGGTTTAAAATAAGCATTTGATTTAAATTGATTTACTGCAAGTGCTTCATACGACCAACGTGAAGTCATTAATTCGCCGACCATTGGGACTCCTCCTTGCTTGGCAAGTGTTGGGTTTAATTTATCAAACTTCACAATAACACCACTTAATAAAAGCTGAGGTATAATTAAAAACGGAATTAAAATATATATAGTAACAGCACTATTAAAACTCGAAGAGATATTTAATCCCAACATATTGGCAAAGCAGGATGTGGTAAATAGCACTAGCCAATAATCTACCCACATGCCATTTATACCCATTACACTATTTCCAACCATTACAAATAAAAAAGTTTGAATGGCTGAAAGCGTAAACATAATGGCAATTTTAGAAATCAGGTAACTACTTCTACTTAAATTCAAAAATGATTCGCGTTTTAAAATTTTACGATCTTTTATAATTTCCTCAGCTGCAACAGTTAATCCGATAAACAAAGCAACCACAACACTCATGAACATGTAAGCCGGCATATTTTCATTTTGCCGAAACACATAACCAATATTATCTTCTTCATCAGTATTGAAATAGCGAACAAGGTAAGCCAATACAAATGCAAGAACAGGTGCCTCCAATAAACCAATTGCCATGTATTGGGTATTGGTTAATTTTGATTTTATGTCTCTAATCATAAAAATCAGAAATTGTTTGATTCGTCCGGGTATGCTGAAGGTACTTTTAGGAATAGATTTCTGCTCCTCAATAGGTTCCAGTTTTTTTTCGATCTGATCAACGTAATGAACATTCCATTCTGTAGGTTTAAATTTTCGGGTATTAGTTTGATGTCCGTATTCATCAACTACCTTTGTTTCAATGATGTTGAAAATCAATTCGGGGTTAACGTTTCCGCAACTGATACATTCACTTTCTTCGGAATTAACATGGTGTACCAAACGTTTGAAATAAATTACCGCGTCAACCGGATTACCATAATATACTGGATAACCTCCCACATCCAATATCATTAGTTTATCAAACATTTTAAATATCTCCGAGGATGGCTGATGGATAACAACAAACACTAACTTTCCTTTCAGCGCAAGCTCTTTCAGTAAATCCATAATGTTTTCCGAATCGCGTGAGGATAATCCGGATGTTGGCTCATCAACAAATAAAACTGCAGGTTCACGAATTAATTCCAAACCAATGTTTAATCGCTTACGTTGCCCTCCTGAGATTGTTTTCTCTAAAGGTGAACCGACCTTTAAATCTTTCGTATGCTCTAATCCTAAATCGGTTAATGTGCGCATTACCATTTGGGCAATTTGCTCATCGGTATATTTACCAAAACACAATTTAGCATTGTAAAATAAGTTTTGATAAACGGTTAATTCCTCAATTAATAGATCATCCTGTGAAACATGACCAATAATTCCTTCTATTTTCTTCTTTTCGGTATGAATATTAATTCCATTAATATACACACCTCCACCGGATGGCTTTTCTTGTCCATTTAAAACATTAAGTAATGTTGATTTTCCGGCACCTGAACCACCCATGATGCCAATTAATTTACCGCTTTCTTCGGCAACATTTATGTTTCTCAACCCCAGTTTGCCCGATTTAAATTTGTATTCGAGGTCTTTGGCAACAAATGAAATTTTTGCATGTGAATTATCGGCCAGAAAACGGGAAATGATATCGCTGTAATAAATAGGTTTTACTTTTGTGCTTCTCAATGAAGAACCTGGCGTAAGAATATAAATTCTATCTCTTACAATTGCCTGGCCATTTAGCATGAGTTCTTGGTTGCCGAGCATTTTTAAAATATACATGCCAACACTTTTGATACTCAGCACCCAAACTTCAATTTCATTTAAAAACTGACTGCATTGAATTTGTTTGATTTCCTGTTTGCCAAAACCAGTATCGTTATTTATTACTAATAGATGTGGAGCATCCGGAAAATGTTCTGTTTTATCATCAATAAAAGATTTGATGTTTGCAAATTCTTCCACATCTATATTAAAAGTTTCTGCAACAGTTTTAATAAATTCAATTTCTTGCTCACTTATGTCAGCCGATGATTTTACAAATTCAATTAATCGAATAAGTACGATTATTTTTTGATCCTGTTGTAATTCTTTATTAATCTCTGTACAGATTTTTAGAACCTTTACAGAATTTACCGATGTTCGTTTAGCTGTGCCATCTTTACGTTTTGAAACCTGATGAAATGTTTCTAAATAATCATCGAATAAGGTAAGATATACATCAACCAATTCCTGGTTTAATTGTTTCTTTAGAAATGCTTGAACAATGTTTCGTCCGGTATTTGTTACGCCATCAACATTTGCAATAATTGCAAATAGCTGCATCAGTGCGCGGAGTATGTTTTCACTCATAACTTAAAGTGTAGTGTAAATTTAATGGCAATATACTAAATTAAATAAAATTGAAATCACTAAAATCCAAATCCAAAAGTATTTCAACTCATATAATTATTTACTTTTATATCAAATGAACAAACCTTTAATTAACAAGCCCAAAATAAATGCTGCTTTAAATTCAATCATTAAAATAGAAAGTGCCTCTGAAAATGATTTTGAGTTAATTAAAGTTTATATAAATAAATTTGAATTAGATAACAGGCAACTCGAACTGAAACAGTTTATAGTTGCTAAATATGAAACAGAACTAGTCGGCTTTGGCAGAATAAGAAAACATGCTAATTGCGATGAATTATGTTCAATTGGTGTTCTAGAAAAATACAGGCGAAATGGTATCGCAACTAAATTGGTATTATCCTTATTAATAAATGCTTCGGAAGAAGTTTACCTTGTTTGCATTAACCCGGATTATTTTAAGAAATTAAATTTTGAAGTTACATCGGTGTATCCTTCTGAGATGAAAGATAAATTAAATTATTGCACCAATGAACTTGTAGTGCCCGAAAAATATGTGGTTATGCATTATCAAAAAGGTAACAAATAAGTTTTTTTTAAACTAGTTCTTTTCGTTAGCATTTTTTTATTTAATACTAAAAATTCTGTATTTAAATTTAATAGTGGGTTGCTTATTATTGCAATAGATTTTTAATGCGCAATGCATTTTTTTGTACATCGAAAAATTGCAGCTTTTCAATTCGCTCATCAATCAAATTTTTTTCAAAGCGAGTTTGTAGGAGTAATATGATAGCTTCAGTCATTGCAGTTGAACTGTTTGCAACACTACATAATTTATCTAAGTCGGTTCCGTAAAGCATGTTTTGATTCACTAAACAAAAACGCCCTGCGTATAGCGCATGCAGCAGTTTTAATTTTAAGCCGCTTTCCTGAAAGGTAATTAAACAATTAATCTGGGCATGCTGAATGAGGTTCTTTAATTGTTGCTCATTCGGGTTTTCAATTAATTCGATATTTGGTTTATTGCTGACTAATTTTTTTAATTCTTGTTGAGGTTGAAGCCCGGCAATTTTATAATTTATCTGATCATTTATAAAAACATGTTTCACTAAATAAATAGCTGCATTGTGATTTTCGGCAATTTGTAAATTACCATGATACAATACGTAGTCTCCTGTTCCGGTAAGTGTTTCAAAAGTTTTGTAAGGATGAAAGCTGGGCAAGTATTCTATTTTATTATTCGGAAATTTACGTTTTAGGTATTCATTATCCTTTTTAGAAACTGTAAGCATATAATCTGCATGCTTTAACACAGATTCAAATTGTTTTAGTTTTATAGCTTCAATAAAAAAGTAAATTTTTTTTAAAATAGATTTTTCGCCCCTGCATAGATGCATGTAGTATTGATGCTCAATATTGCTTTCTCTGTAAATTTTAAATCTTTTTTTCAGACGTTGGTCATTTATTATACCGCAGGTGTGAAGTCCTTCAAATAAAATAGCTCCATCGTCTTTTAATAAATTAAGAACAAGTTCGTGGTTTATTCTTGTTTTAATTATAAATGGTAGTTTACTAAAATGATGGATTATGCTTTTACTTCTTTTGTAATAATATATTTTTTTGCAATATTTATTTAACTCTGTTTGTTCACCACGTCCATATTCAAAACAATGTAAGGTAATATCAACCCCATATTCATGCAGATATTTTAGTTTGTAAAACACATCAATAACCCCTCCATAATTTGCAGGATAAGGAACGTCAAACGCAATAACATGAAGTGTTTTCAAATTTTAATTAGTCGCGGGTAAGATATAGTTCGTTTATTAATTTCAACACGTATTCGAGTTGTTCTTCTTTAGATAAATCTGTATTGTCCAATACAATGGCATCTTTTGCTTTTATTAGAGGGCTTTCCTTACGGTGTGTGTCGTCGTAATCTCTTTGTAATAAATTGGTTTTTACTTCTTCAAAATTTACATGCTGCCCCTTGCTGTTCAACTCATCTACTCTTCGCTGTATACGAGTATCAATGTCTGCAGTCATAAATAGTTTTAATTCAGCATCCGGAAAAACATGCGTGCCAATATCTCTTCCATCCATTACCACCCCTTTATTTAAGCCAAAATTTCGTTGTGCAGCTACTAAATGTTGTCTTACTTCTTTTATCATACTGATTTTGCTAACATGTTCTGCAACCTGCAAACTGCGTATTTCTTTCTCTACATTTATTCCATTCATGTATGTTTCAGAAACTTTAGTATGTGTATTAAATTGAAACTGAAATTCAATTTCTTGTAATGAACCAATAACCGCTGTTTCATCTATTTTTTTATGTTGTATGATGCCTTTATTTAAGCAGTGAAGTGCAACGCATCTATACATTGCCCCGGAATCAATGTATTCATAATTTAATCGCGAAGCAAGCGCTTTTGCAATCGTACTTTTTCCACAAGATGAATAACCATCTATAGCAATTGTAATCTTACTCATAGAAGGTAAAAATAATGGAATTGTATGGTATATAAAAGAAAAAAAATTCTTTTAATGCTTCAAAATGTATAATAACCTATTTACTTTATCTTTATTTTTGACATCTTAATTTTAAACTATGGCAAAATTTGGTAAATGGTTAGGTGGTGGCTTAGGATGGGCACTTGGCGGTCCAATAGGTGGTATTGTTGGTTTTGCATTAGGTGCTTTTTTTGATAATGCTGAAACAATAAATCAATCGGGTCAGAATTTAGGCAATAAACAAACGCAGCCCGGAGATTTTGCCATTTCTTTATTAGTTCTTTCAGCCGCAGTTATGAAAAGCGACGGAAAAGCCATGAAATCAGAATTAGATTTTATCAAAAATTTTCTCGTTCAGCAATTTGGTGAATCAGATGCAAAAGAATTACTCAAGGTGTTGAACGACATCATGAAAAAAGATATTCCGGTATATGATGTTTGTGTTCAGATACGTGATTACATGCCTGTTAGCGCACGTTTACAATTACTGCATTATTTGTATGGCATATCAAAAGCTGATGGCGATGTTAGCAAAAACGAAGTAGATCTGATAGATACTATTGCTAATTATTTAAATATTCCGGGTGCCGATGCAACATCTATTAAAGCAATGTATTATCGTGATGTTGAAAGTGATTATAAGATTTTGGAAGTTAGTCCAAACGCAACGGATGATGAAATTAAAAAAGCCTATCGCAGAATGGCAATGAAATACCATCCGGATAAAGTTACAGGTATGGGAGATGCAGTAGAAAAATCAGCAGCTGAAAAATTTAAGGTGCTCCAACAGGCATATGAAAACATTAAAAAGCAAAGAAATATAGTTTAATTTCATCAAAAAAAATAGCCCATTTTATCTGCCCAGGTTATAGATTTCAACCAACGTTTTACAGTTATAATTAATTTTCTTAAAGTATATTAAATTGATACTTTATTGACAGATTTAACTAAATTTACTTTTTTTTAAAAGTAATTTAATGCAATATAGCAATCTCGAAAGCATTCTCATTAAAAATAGCCAGACTGGATTTTACATAAGTACTCCCGAAGGACAAATAATAGATTGTAATGATTCATTTGTGCATATTTTTGGATTTTCGACCAAAGATGAAGTTTTACTAACAAATACATCACTGTTTTATTTTGATAAAAACGAAAGAAAACGTTTTTTAGATGAATTACATGAAAAAAATCATGTGCATG
>CAZTCG010000013.1:14105-14511 GCA_964612005.1 uncultured Flavobacteriaceae bacterium
ATGGTTTCGCATTAAAAGTAAAATCAAAAAATGGTAAATCATTACACATATCTATAAATTCTGATTTATTTATTGAAGATAATGGCAGAAAACTTATTGTAGGATCAATCATTGATATTACCGAAGTAGTACAATCTAAAAGTGCAATAAAAGAAAGCGAAAAAAAATACAAGGATTTTATAGATAACAGTCCTGAAATTATTCAAAGTTTTAATGCAGAAGGCAAGTTGCTTTTCTGTAATCCAATTTGGTTTGACAAGTTAGAATATTCACCTGAAGATGTAGAGCAAATGAATTTGTTTGATATTATTGCTGATGAATACAAACCTCATTGTGGTTTACTTTTCCAAGAAGTACTTGCAGGTAAAACATTAAAAGATGTTGAAGTTGAATTTGTATCTAAATC
>CAZTCG010000014.1:0-12723 GCA_964612005.1 uncultured Flavobacteriaceae bacterium
CGGAAGTTTTTTATAACAACAATTGGCATTTATATGATGTAAATAAAGAACCTCATTGGGAAAAAATTAAAGTTAGGCATAACAGCATGAGTTATTATTTAAGTAATCAACATTCATTATCTGTAATATATGAAGGGATAATTAATAAAACTAAGTTGTCTCAATTTTTAAAGCAAGTTCGTTATGGACAAGCAAACGAATTTCCGGCTAAAAAAATGTTATTATTTCATCAAGTAACAAAATTCATTACTTATTTGCTACCATTTATCTTTGCGGGTTTAATATTGGTCAAACTTTTTAAAAAAGCGAATAGGAGAAAGCGAAGAAAAAAAATAAAACTTCACCAAACTAACACCTTAGGTTCCAGCATGTCTTGAATGGCATACTTAACACCTTCTCTTCCTAAACCACTATCTTTAATTCCCCCATACGGCATTTGATCAAAACGAATTGTGGGCACATCATTATGTATTACGCCACCAACTACCGCATAACGGAAACAATAATTAAGTTCTTCGATAGAATCAGTGAAAATACCGCATTGTAATCCAAAACGGGTATGATTGAGTTTTTTAATTGCTTCTGAAATATTATTGGAATACGATTCAATAGTTATTATTGGCGCAAATACTTCTTCTGAATATACTTTCGACTTTGTTGAACAATTCGTTAAAATAGTAGGTGAAAAATAATTTCCTTTTCTTTCGCCTCCACAAACTAATTGCGCTCCCTCAGCTACAGCTTCTTTAACCCAGTTATCAGCACGAATGGCATTCTCTTCATCAATCATCACACTAAAATTACATTCAGTTTTTATCGGATCTGTGGGTTGTAATTTCTGGGCAAATTGTTTTAGTTGCTCTACAAAATCAGCATATAACTTTTCGTGAACAATATAGCGTTGCGTATGAATGCAAATTTGACCGCTATAAGCAAACGCACCATAAATACATTTATCTATAAGGTTGTGTTGTGTGTTTTTATCAGAAATAATAACACCTGCATTACCGCCTAATTCCAACACAACTTTTTTATTTCCTGCACTTGCTTTCATTTTCCAGCCCACTTCAGGTGAGCCGGTAAAACTTAATAGTTTTATTCGTTCATCTGTTACAAGCTTGTTTCCAGCTTCTCTTGAACAAGGTAAAATAGATACTGCTCCTTTTGGTAATGCAGATTTATCAATGATTTTAGCAAGTTCTAAAGTTGATAACGGAGTTTTACTCGCAGGTTTTAAAATAATCGGACAAGCCGCAGCAATAGCAGGAGCAATTTTGTGTACAGCTAAATTCATCGGAAAATTAAATGGCGCAATGCCCGCAACTAATCCAATTGGAAAATGCTGTACTAATCCATTTTTATTTTTTCCGTTTGGTGTCCAGTCTAACGAAATGTATTCTTTAGGTAAACGTTTTGTTTCTTCTGCAGCAATTAAAAAAGTGTGAACAGATCGTTCAATTTCAGCAAGCGCATATTTGTAAGGTTTTGCACTTTCTTTACATAGTATTTCTGCTAAATAATTTTTATGTGTATTTATTTCATCCGAAATAAAACGAAGGATACTACTACGCTCACCTGAACTCAATTCATTTAGTGCAGAAGCTGATTTTAATCCTTCTTCAATTGCTTTATTGATGATTTGCTCATCTGCTAAGTAAGTAGTTGCGAAATTTTGTTGAGTAAATGGATTAATGACTTCTAGTTGTTGAGGTGTACTTATAAATTCACCTCCACAATAAATTTTATAATCGTTTATCATTGCTTTAGTGCAAAATTTTAAAGATTAATTCTTTCATTAATTCACCATAGCTCAAGCTATAATTATCAACACCTTTTGATTTTACATCGCACTCGCGTAAATGATGAAAAATTTGTTTGAGTTTTATAGTGTTGTATTGTTGTCCTGCTTTAATATATCCTTCGGCAAAATAAGGATTCACTCCTAATTCTTTAGCTACATTAAATTTATTTTTGTCCTGAACAAAATGATATAATAATACTTTATTAAAATATCCATACAAAGTACTTATTACTAATTGAAATGGATTTTCTTTTGGATTGGCAATAAAATAATTAATGATTTGATTGGCTTTAAACGCATCTTTTTTTGCCAACGCATCTTGCAATTCAAACACATTAAACTCTTTGCTTACTCCAATATTTTCTTGTATTTGTTCAATCTTTATTTCTGCACCCTTGGGAATGCTTATTATCAGTTTACTTATTTCATTAGTGATTTTTGATAAGTTTGCCCCAAGGTAATCTGCCATTAATTGTGCAGCACGAGGATGAATACTGTAACCAATTTCCTTAACGTAATTACCTATCCAATCGGGTACTTTATTATCGTAAAGTTTTTTAGAATCTACACAAACCGCATGTTTTTGAAATGCTTTGTAAATTGCTGATCTTCCATCTGGTTTTTTATGTTTCTGACAAATCACCAAAACCGTTGAAGGCATTGGGTTTTCTAAATACGATATGAAAGCTTTTGCAGAAGCATTGTTCTTGTCTTTTTTAGTTGAATCATTTTCACTTTCATTTCCTGAGTTTGATTCTGCCTTTGAAAATTCAGGGATATTTTGCGCTTCTTTTAAAATAACCACTTGGTAATCGCTCATCATTGGAAATCGTTTTGCGTAAGAAAGCAAAGTTCCCAAATCTACATCTTTACCATACAATACACTTTGGTTAAATTCTTTTTCCGACTCATCTAAAAAATGGCTTTCAATATAATCACTTATTACATCAATGTAATAGGGTTCTTCACCATATAAATAGTAAACGGGTTTAACGATTTTTCGTTTTAAGTTGGTTAGTATGTCGTCTATCTCTTTCATTCCTAGCTTTAGTCGTTAGATTGTTTGACTCTTTAAGGTTTTTTGATTTTGGTTGATTAGCTTTACTAATTTAATTTTCAATTTAAAATTACTTACTCATAACTCACAACTCATAACTCACAACTAAAACCTAAGATGTTTAACTGAAATACCGGTGTTTTCAAGCTCTTTCAAAGAATCGATGCCAATACGTAAATGTGTTTCTACAAAACTGCTGGATACTTTTTTATCGCTCTCTTCTGTTTTTACGCCCTCGGGAATCATGGGCTGATCACTTACCAATAAAAGTGCGCCAGTAGGAATCTCATTGTGAAAACCAACACTGAAAATAGTTGCTGTTTCCATATCAATTGCCATGGCTCTAAGTTTTCTTAAATACTCTTTAAACTCATCATCATGTTCCCAAACTCTACGGTTAGTGGTAAATACGGTGCCTGTCCAATAATCATGACCACTTAATCGAATGGTGTATGAAATGGCTTTTTGCAAACTAAATGCTGGTAATGCAGGAACTTCGATTGGTAAGTAATCGTTGGAAGTTCCTTCGCCTCTGATTGCAGCAATTGGCAAAATAAAATCGCCGATTTCACTTTTCTTTTTTAAGCCACCGCACTTGCCTAAAAACAATACTGCTTTTGGTTCAACTGCCATTAGTAAATCCATAATGGTTGCTGCCATTGCACTTCCCATACTGAAATTAATGATGGTAATGCTACCTGCTGTTGCCGATTGCATTGGGCGGTCAGTTCCTTCTACCTCTACGTGATGCCAATCAGCAAACATTTTTACGTAATTTCCAAAGTTGGTTAACAGAATGTATTTGCCAAAATCTTCAATTTTTTTTCCGGTATAGCGTGGAAGCCAGTTCTCTACAATTTCCTCTTTAGTTTTCATTTTAATATTTAGATTGTAAGTTTGACCAAATACTAATTCAATTAAATTTGTATTCTTTCAAAGTTAATGTTTAATCAATCGTTCCCAAAATTAAATTTTCCTGACTACATTTTTCGTTTTAAAAAAAATGAAAAAGATGATGTAATGATTTTTGACACTATCAGAAAAAAATTTGTTGTACTAACACCTGAAGAGTGGGTGAGGCAGCATTTAATTCGCTATCTCGTTGAAGAAAAAAAATACCCTTTAAGTTTGGTTTCTGTTGAGAAAAGTTTAAGATTAAATAATACACAAAAACGAACTGATATAAGAATCTACAACCAAAAAAAAGAATTGATTTTGTTGGCCGAATGTAAATCGTATGCCGTTAGTATTTCACAAAAAACAATAGAGCAGGCGCTGAGGTATGATTTAAGTTTGCAAGCTCAGTTAATTGTTTTAAGTAACGGATTGCAGCATTTTTGTTTTAAAAAAAATGATGTAGGTAAATTTATGCAACTACAACAACTGCCTGAATTTAATGAGTTGAATTAAATGTAAAGATCATCAGTTTTTAACCTCAGGTATTTTCTTACTGATAAAGCTGTACTGAAACCTGAAATTAAAATACCCAGCACAGTTATGATTCCAAATAATAAAAGTAAAAGATTTTCATCCTGAACCACAAGTAAATCCGGAATATATCGGGTAACAACAAAAATAAAAAGCGTCAACATAATCATAGAAACTATTGCAGAAATCACTCCATTTCTTACACCTTTCAAAATAAATGGTTTTCGGATAAACGATTGAGTTGCTCCAACTAAATACATAGTTCGAATTAAAAATCGTTTTGAATAGATGGATAGTCGAATGGTATTATTAATTAATCCCACAGCAACTATAGCAAGTAATGCTGCAAAAAACAGAATGATTAATCCTAATTTACCGGCATTGGTATTTATTTTTTCAATCAAAATTTTTTGATAAACAACTTCTTTTACAATAGGACTTGCAGCTATCTCCTTAACAATCCATTTAATACTATCTGCGTTTGCATATTCTGATTTTAAGTTAATGGTAATTGTAACTGGTAAAGGATTAAATCCAAGGAAAGCAACAAAATCATCACCGGTTTCTTTCTTCATTTCAGCGGCAGCAGCTTCTTTTGATTTAAAAAAAGTATTTTTTACATAACCTGAAATATCTAACTCTTTCCTTAATCGATCTATTTCAGAAACAGATGCACTGTCTTTTAAGTAAATTTGAAATCCAATATTTTCCTTGTAATAATCAGTTAGTTTTTTGGTATTGATCAAGAACCAACCTACTAAAGCTAACATAAATAATACTAGCGATAAACTAACAATTACCGTAACAGAAGAGGTTTTAAAATAATCTGATTTTTTTCGTTTACCCACGTAATTTAATTTTATTGCTAAGTTAAATTGAAGGTCTTTTTGGATTAAACGAAATTAAAATAGAAGTTAACACGTCAATGTTTAAATAGTTATAGTTCATTTATAAAATGTAGTTAACTTAGAATTTTATTTTTATCAACTAAATCATTATTATGAAATTATATCCTGTAAATAGCGGAAATTTTAAATTAGATGGTGGCGCTATGTTTGGCGTTGTACCTAAATCCATTTGGAATAAAACTAATCCTGCCGATGAAAACAACATGTGTAACTGGGCTATGCGTTGTTTGTTAGTTGAATCTGGAAACAGATTGATTTTAATTGATAATGGAATAGGAGACAAACAAGATGCTAAATTTTTTAGCTATTATTATTTGAATGGAGATGATTCATTGGAAAAAAACATCAAAAAACTAGGTTTTTCTTTTGATGATGTTACTGATGTTTTTCTAACTCATTTGCATTTTGATCATTGCGGAGGAAGTATAAAATATGCAGATAGTAGCAAAACTAAACTGGAAACAACGTTTAAAAATGCTACGTATTGGTCAAATGAACAACATTGGAAATGGGCAACACAGCCAAACGTTAGAGAGAAAGCATCTTTCATGAAAGAAAATATTTTACCCATTCAGGAAAGTGGTCAGCTGAAATTTTTAAAAGAAGGTGATCAATTAATGGATGGCTTTGAACTGGTTTTTGTTTATGGACACACCGATGCGATGATGTTGCCACTAATTACTTATAAAAATCAAAAAATCCTTTATACTGCCGATTTAATACCATCTGTTGGACATTTGCCTATACCATACGTGATGGGTTATGATGTTCGACCTTTGGAAACGTTAAAAGAAAAAGAAGCAATATTAAAACAAGCAGTAAATGAAAATTGGTTGTTGTTTTTCGAACACGATTCGGTTAATGAAGTTTGCTCGCTTGAAAATACCGAAAGAGGCATTAGGAAAAAAGAAAACGGAACGCTTTCACTATTTTTATAACTGTATAAAATTCAATTTTGATTTTTAAACTTCAAAAAATGTATATTTGCGCCCGATTTATTAATCGTAATTAATCATTTATTAATTAGTTTAAAAATGAAAAAAATAACACTTTCGGTTTTTACTTGTTTAGTATTGCTTTCTTGCAGCAATGATGAAAAATCTGTGTCAACTGATGATATTAAAATTGGTGCATCAGCTAATGGTAATACATCATCTGAAAATTTACCTGTAATTGAGTTTGAAGAGGAAACACATGATTTTGGTAAAATAACACAAGGAGAAAAAGTTAGCTACAGCTTTAAATTTAAAAATACCGGTAAATCCAATTTATTAATTTCATCTGCACAGGCAAGTTGTGGATGTACCGTTCCAAAGCCACCAACGGATCCATTGCAGCCGGGAACAAGCAATAAGATTGACGTTACTTTTGACAGTAATGGAAAATCAGGAAAATTCGACAAACAAATTACAGTATTAACGAATTGCGAACCCAATACTAAAATTTTAAAAATTACTGGAGAAATCATTGTCCCGGTTACCAATCAACCTAATAAAACAATTAATAATAAATAACAAACAAACATGCAATCAATTATCCTGCAGGCACCTGCAAACAGTGGAGGAGGAGTAAGTCAAATCATTATGCTCGTTCTAATCGTAGTGGTATTTTACTTTTTCATGATTCGTCCACAAATGAAAAAACAAAAAGAAGCAAAGAAATTTTTGGAGGCAATTAAGAAAGGCGATAAAGTAGTAACTATCGGTGGAATTATAGGTAAAATAGCCGAAATTACAGATACTTATTATATGATCGAGGTTGAAGGTGGGAATAAGTTAAGAATATTAAAATCTGCTATTTCAATGGAAAATTCTGCATCATTAAATAATGCGGAAACACCGAAAGCATAATTAAAAATATCATTATTTAATCAACCCATTGCTTGTAGCAATGGGTTTTTTGTTTTTAAATTCGATTAATTCCTATTTTTACAATAATTAGAACCAAATTTCGTTTCACAAAAGCAGTGTTTCATTTCATAAAGCATAAATCAAATAGTTGGCGATGGATAGTTATTTTATGCTCTTTATTTTTTACTGAAAATCATTTTGCCCAGCAAGCTAATGTAAAAGGAAAAATTTCTTCGGGAGAAATTAATCTTCCGGTTGAAGATGTTCAGGTTTCTATTGAAGGAAGTTCTCAACAACCTGTATTTTCAGATCAATCGGGTAATTATCAAATTACTGTTCCTGCAAACAAAGAAATCATTTTAGTATTTTCTAATTTGAGTTACCGAACATTGAAAAAGAACATTCAAATGAAAGAAGGCGAGGTATTTATTTTAAATCCAACTCTAACTTTTAGAAATGATTTGGTTGGTATTGATGTTGTGGATGAAAAACGGGAAACAGAAACCATTAAATTAAATCCAACACAAATTACACAATTGCCGGGAGCGAGTATGGATATCATGCGCTTGCTTCCATCTATGGGAATTGGAGTTTCCATGACAAATGAATTAAGTTCTGGTTATTCGGTAAGAGGAGGGAATTTCGATGAAAATTTAGTTTATGTAAATGATATTGAGGTGTACAGACCTTTTTTAGTAAGAAGTGGGCAACAAGAGGGTTTAAGTTTTCCGAATCCGGATATGGTTGCAGGCATGAATTTTTCTGCCGGTGGTTTTGAAGCTAAATACGGGGATAAACTTTCCAGTGTGTTAGATATTACATATAGAAAGCCGAGAAAATTTTCCAGCACCGCAAACATCAGTTTACTCGGTGCAGGTTTGCATATCGAAAACATTACTGATAACAAATTGTTATCGTGGCAAATTGGTGCGAGGTATAAAACAAATCAATATTTATTGCGCAGCATTGATACCAAAGGGGATTATTTTCCACGATTTTATGATGTTCAAAGTTTATTGAATTTTAATGTTTCACCAAAATTTAATGTGGATGTGTTGGGAGTAATTTCCGGTAATAAATACCAGGTGATTCCTCAAACCCGTGAAACTACTTTCGGGACATTCAATCAGGCCTTGCAATTTAAAGTGTATTTTGATGGTCAGGAAGTAAGTCAGTTTAATACAGCTTTTGGTGCGCTATCATTCAATTTTATGCCCAGAGAAAAACTCAGATTAAAATGGATTTCATCTTATTTTAATACTCAGGAAAGTGAGACATTCACCGTTCAGGGGCAATACTATATTAATGAATTGGAAACTGATTTAGGCGATCCTAATTTTGGAAATGTTGCTTTTAACAGAGGAATAGGAACATTTATCAATAATGGAAGGAATTATTTAAATGCCTCAGTCCTTGCAACCGAACACAAAGGTTTTTACACGACAAAAAACGGTGAGTTGTTGTGGGGCTTGAAATTTCAGCATGAAATCATTAATGATAAATTAGGTGAATGGAATTTCATAGATTCTGCAGGATATTCAATTCCGCAAGGAGATCCTTTGTTGGTTGAGTTAAAAGATGTAATAAAAACAAAAATCAACCTTCAATCAAATCGTATAATGGCTTACACGCAATATGTATTTAAAAAACAATTGCGCGATAGTTCATTTTTCTCCTTCACAGGAGGCGTTAGAAGTAATTATTGGTCGCTGAATAATAATAATATTGTTAGTCCACGATTAACCTTTTCCTACGAACCAAACTGGAAAGCAGATTGGATATTTAAGGCATCATGGGGTTATTATTATCAACCTCCATTCTATCGTGAAATGCGTGATTTCATTGGAAATGTAAATACCAATTTAAAAGCGCAACAATCCATTCATTATGTATTGTCCGGTGATTTGAATTTTAAAATGTGGAATCGTCCTTTTAAATTTATTACGGCTGCTTATTACAAACAATTTGATAATCTTGTTCCTTACGAAATTGATAATGTTCGTATTCGTTATTACGGCACTAATAATAGCAAAGGATTTGCAACCGGGATGGATTTCAGGTTGAACGGTGAATTTGTAAAAGGTATTGAATCGTGGGTAAACATGAGTGTAATGACCATTCAGGAAGATTTAAAAAATGATTTTTTTTATACGTATCGCGACTCGTTGGGAAACCCATGGTATAAAGGTTATAGTAATTTACCTGTGCACGACAGCACATTAAATAATCCGGGTTATATACCACGCCCAACCGATCAGCGGGTAACATTTAATTTATTTTTCCAGGATTATTTACCGAAAATCCCAAGTTGCAAAATGCATCTGAATTTAATTTATGGAAGCGGATTGCCATTTGGACCTCCTTCTAGGGAAAGATATAAAGATACTTTGAGAATGCCTTCATATAGAAGGGTTGATATAGGTTTTTCTTATCAATTATTAAAAGAAGATCGAACAAAAAAAGAAACTGGAATTTTCAGGCATATTAAATCAGGATGGATTAGTTTAGAAATATTGAATCTTCTTGCTGTTAACAATACTGTTTCTTACACCTGGATAAAAGATGTTACAAATAGGCAATACGCAATTCCAAATTATTTAACCAACCGACAGTTGAATTTGAAAATTCAGTTTAAGTTTTAACTAATTTGATTCTTGGTGTAAAATCTTACCCAAAAAAGAATTCCTTAAATCAGAAATTTTTCGAAAAGTGTTCTGAAATGTAATAATCCAAAATACAATACAATTGTCCAGAACACTACAAAAATGGACATCCAGAAAATTATTTTTGGTCGGTCACCAAAAAATTTCAGGCAAATAAAAACACCCAATGGTATAGATAAAAAAAGTGGTGCTATAATTGAAACACCTAAAATTCCAAATCGCTTTTTCATGATAATGATGAAACGATTCACTTTAGTGAATTTTTTTTTGTTCGATTTACGATTTTTAATTAATTTATTAAATGATTTTATAACAGCATCAATCAAAAACGAAAAGAAAAAACTTCCTGTTATTCCACCAAGAGAACAAACAATGAGTGTTTCAAAAAAATTAAATCCAAAAACTAAAACAGCTGTAGGTATGCCTGCAATTCCAGGTTTTAATGCACTTGCTAAAAATACGGCAAAGAATTCACTCCACGTAATATTAAATTCCATCATGATTTTTCTCCATAGGCCAAATCCCCTGCATCTCCTAAGCCAGGAACAATATAGGAATGTGCAGTTAGCTCTTCATCAACAGCTCCAATCCATAATGTGTAATTTTGGTGTGGCATATGTGTTTTTAAATACTCAACACCTTGTTTACTTGCAATTACAACAACTATATGTGTGTGAGCTGGAATCCCTTTTGAAATCAAAGCTTGATAAGCCAAAACCATTGAAGAGCCGGTTGCAAGCATAGGATCTGATATAATTAAAACCTTATCTTGTAAAGGCGGACTAGATAAATATTCAATTGCAATATCAAACGAATTATCTTTATGATGTTTACGATATGCTGAAACAAATGCATTTTGAGCTTTGTCAAAAACTCTAAGCAAGCCTTGATGTAATGGTAATCCTGCTCTTAAAATAGTAGATAAAACAGGCTGATTACTTAAAATCATAGAATCGGCTTCGCCCAAAGGTGTTTTTGTAACAACGGATTCATAAGTTAAAGTTTTACTAATTTCAAAAGCCATTAATTCTCCAATTCTTTCCAAATTCGTTCTAAAACGTAATGGATCTTTTTGAATTTCAATATCTCTTAATTCTGATATGTATTGACTAAGAATTGACTTTTGTTCTGATAATACTTTAACCATACTTTTTTTTAGAAAGATAATTATTTTGATTCAAAAATGGAATGCTCATTCACAAAAAAAAAGAATCAATGATTATGAATCATTTTTTTGTCAAATTTTTTCGTTTAATTGTACAAACTTTAACAGTTTTTTTATCAATAGTATTTATTCTTTGTATAATCTGGTTTTATATATTTGTTTAACTACCTTTTTTGTGGTATTTTTGCAAGAATTTTAGATTTAATCTAAATAAGAATAAGGTAAAATTTATTGAAAATTAAAATTTTAACAAGATGATTACTGTTTCTGATTCAGCAAAAGAACATGCTTTAAAAATCATGTCTGAGGAAAATCGTCCGGCAAACGCTTTCATTCGTGTAGGTGTAGAAGGTGGTGGTTGTTCCGGATTAAGCTACAAATTGGAATTTGATACCGAAATAAAAGAAGGCGATCAGATTTTTGAAGACAAAGGAATCAAAATCGTATGCGACAGAAAAAGCTTTCTTTACCTTGTTGGAACCCAATTGGAATACAGCGGAGGAATAAACGGTAAAGGTTTTTCATTCAATAATCCAAATGCATCTCGCACTTGCGGTTGCGGAGAATCGTTTTCGGTTTAAAAATCATCAATGCCTAAATTGATTTTACATACAACTTCTGATTTGGAATCAATTCATGAAAGGAGAATGCATGAAAATTTTTCACTTTCCAAAACGGAAAGGATGAAAAAAGCATTTCAATTAATGGCAATTTCAGCAAGTTTTAAAAATGGCTTTTTAAAACAACCACAAGGATTGGGAATTCTGCTTAAGAAAAAGAAATGAATCTTTTTGAGGAGGAAATAGAAAACTTTTTAATCATGTTAAGTAAACATGAAGTTCGTTATTTGCTTGTTGGCGGATTGGCTGTCAATTTCCATGGATATTCAAGAACAACGGGTGATGTTGACTTATGGTTGGATGAATCACAAGAAAACAGAATTAAATTGGTAAATGCGTTAAAAGAATACAATATTGAAGGAGCTGAAGCTTTTCTTTCGCATCCACTAATTGCAGGTTATTCTGAGCTGCTTTTAGATAATGGAATTTATGTTGATTTCATGTCGGATTTGCAATTTTTCAAACAGAATAATTTTAATGAATGTTATGAGATTGCCGACTTTTTCAAAATTAATGATACTATAAACGTTCCTGTTTTACACGTCAATAAATTGATTTCCGAAAAACAACAATCATCCCGGCCAAAAGATAAGGACGATGCTGAACAACTAATCAAATTACACAGAAAGAATTAAATGTCTGAACAAAACGAAATACTAGAACAACACATCAACAGCGAATACAAGTGGGGATTCACCACTGATATCGAATCGGAAACCTTTAAAAAAGGACTGAACGAAGATGTGATTAAATTATTATCTCATAAAAAAAATGAGCCCGAGTGGCTTTTGGAATACCGTTTAAAAGCATACCGTTATTGGCTTACCATGAAGGAACCAAATAACTGGGCATATTTTCCTTATCCAAAAGTTGATTTCCAGGATATTTCATACTACTCGGCGCCAAAGAAAAAACCCGAGTTAACAAGTTTGGATGAAGTAGATCCGGAACTTTTAAAAACCTTTGAAAAGCTGGGTATATCTCTGGAAGAACAAAAACGTTTAACCGGCGTAACTTCTAATATAGCAGTAGATGCGGTATTTGACAGTGTATCTGTAAAAACAACCTTTCGTGAAACACTTGCCGAAAAAGGAATTATCTTTTGTTCGTTCAGCGAAGCCGTTCAGGAGCATCCTGAACTCATTAAAAAATACATGGGTATGGTTGTGCCTTATACCGATAATTATTATGCTGCTTTAAATGCAGCAGTGTTCAGCGATGGTTCATTCTG
>CAZTCG010000014.1:12763-14071 GCA_964612005.1 uncultured Flavobacteriaceae bacterium
TACTTATTTTCGTATTAATGATAAAGATTCTGGTCAATTTGAAAGAACATTAATTGTTGCGGATGAAGAATCTTACGTGAGTTACCTCGAAGGTTGCACTGCGCCTCAGCGCGATGAAAATCAATTGCATGCCGCGGTAGTAGAAATTGTTGCCTATAAAAATGCAGAAGTAAAATACAGCACCGTTCAAAACTGGTATCCCGGAGATAAAGACGGAAAAGGTGGTATTTATAATTTTGTTACCAAGCGTGGCTTGTGCGCTGGTGAATACAGCAAAATCAGCTGGACACAAGTAGAAACAGGTTCTGCCATCACCTGGAAATATCCATCGGTTATTTTAAAAGGTGATAATAGTGTAGGAGAATTTTACTCGGTAGCTGTTACCAATAATCATCAGCAAGCCGATACGGGAACAAAAATGATTCATGTTGGCAAGAATACTAAATCCACAATTATTTCAAAAGGTATTTCTGCCGGATTGAGCAATAACAGTTATCGTGGCTTGGTGCAAATTCGTAAAGGGGCAATCAACTCGCGTAATTTTTCGCAATGCGACAGTTTACTCATGGGGGATAAATGTGGCGCACATACTTTTCCATACATTGAAATTAAAGATAAAAGTGGTGTGGTAGAACATGAGGCAACAACTTCAAAAATTGGCGAAGACCAATTATTCTATTGCAACCAGCGTGGTATAGGCACAGAGAAAGCAATCGGATTAATTGTAAACGGATATTGCAAAGAAGTATTGAATAAACTTCCGATGGAATTTGCCATAGAAGCACAAAAATTATTAGCAATAAGTTTAGAAGGAAGTGTGGGATAAGAATGATGATATTATAAATTGGCACCTTTGAATTTGAGATTTTAAATTTTAGAATTCAGATTTAAAAAAAGCTAAAATATTTCGCTCCACTACCTCGGAGAGGAGTAAGGAGGAGAGGTCAAGCAAGAAGATATTAAAATATATAGATAGTTTGAATTAAAAATTTAATTGAAATACCGAAAACGAAATGATTACCATAAAAAATTTACACGCCAGCATTGATGGCAAACAAATATTGAAAGGAATAAACCTTGAAATTAAAGCAGGTGAAGTGCATGCCATCATGGGACCTAACGGTTCCGGTAAATCAACCTTATCAAGTGTATTAGCAGGAAGAGAGGATTACGAGGTTACCGAAGGTGAAGTTTGGTTTAACGGAAAAAATTTATTGGAACTTCCAGCAGAAGACCGCGCACGCGAAGGAGTGTTTTTAGCGTTTCAGTATCCGATTGAAATTCCGGGTGTCAGCAACATTAATTTCT
>CAZTCG010000015.1:0-13072 GCA_964612005.1 uncultured Flavobacteriaceae bacterium
AAACATGTCCATGAACATGAGATCTCCTTTTTAAGAAGGTTGAGAAAATAAATTGGGTGCCATCAAAAAAAACAGCAATGATAATAACTGTGGCATCAACCTTCCGATCATGATATTAAAATTAATGTTGCTTAAGTCAGGTTTTTAGTTCAAAAAAGGATATTATAAACATTGAATTGTTGAACATCATTTAAATTCTTTTAAAAAAATGAAAGGAAACTTTTGATACATAAAAAGTTTCCTTAGTTTTGCGTCCGATTTTAAAAATGCCTCAAGAAGCTAAAATATTATCCGGTGCCCAGGAATTGTTTTTTAAACTGGGAGTGAAATCTGTTACGATGGATGATATTGCCAAACATATTGGTGTAAGTAAAAAAACAATTTATTTGCATTATAAGGATAAAGACGAGTTAGTGCATTCACTCATGAAAGATCACTTCAAGCGAGACGAAGTAAACTTTACCACAATTTTTAAAGAATCATCAAATATTGTAGAGGAAGTATTTATGGTGATGAAAAGCATGACAGAACGTTTGAGCAAGATAAATCCTTTACTCATCTACGAATTACAAAAATACTATCCAAAATCTTGGAGCTTAATGAAAGAGTTTAAGGAAAAATTTGTGATGAGTAGAGTTGAAGAGTCAATTGAAAAAGGCAAACTTGCAGGTATTGTGCGAGAAGATGTTAATGCAAAAATTTTAGCTCGCTTACGAATGGAAGAAGTGGAAATGGCTTTTAATCCTGCCGTTTTTCCTCCTGATAAATTTAATGTATTGAGTGTTCAATTAGCATTAACAGAGCATTTTTTATATGGCATCTGTACTTTGAAAGGACATAAATTAATCAATAAATATAAAGGACTTAAAGAAATATAAATAAACATCATTTTAAATGATTATGGAAATAGTAAATGGAAAGAAAAATAAAGTAGTCGCAACACTTATTTTGTTGTGCTTTACTTTCATTCATGCGTTTAGCCAAAAAACAGATAATGCATCAACGGGCAATGAATTTACCTTGCAATCTGCAATTGATTATGCAACAAAACACAATGGAAATTATTTGAATGCCGAATTGGACAAAAAAATTGCTGACTATAGAAATAAGGAAGTAATTGGACTGGGCTTACCTCAAATCAGCGGTAGTTTTGACATTAAAGATTATGTTGAATTACCAACATCATTATTGCCCGGGCAATTTTTTGGTGCACCTGCCGGAACATTCATACCTGTTCGTTTTGGTACGCAGTGGAATGCCTCTGCCGGTATTTCTGTTTCGCAGCTTATTTTCAGCAGTGATTATCTCGTAGGATTGCAAGCAGCGAAGGAATTTAAATTGCTATCTGAAAAATCATTGACAAGAACAAAAGTTGAAACGGTAGTCAATGTTTCTAAAGCCTATTATTCTGTTTTAGTAAACCGTGAAAAAATTAAGACATTGGATGCAAACATTGAGCGCATCAAAAAAATATTCGATGATACAAAAGCCTTGAATAAGGCTGGTTTTGTGGAGAAATTGGACGTTGATCGTTTGGAATTAACCTATAATAATCTATTAACGGAGAAAGAAAAAGTAGATCGCTTGATTGGTTTGTCTGAAACATTATTGAAATTCCAGATGGGTTATCCCATTCAGGATCCAATTGCATTAAGCGATGCACTAAAAGCAGAACAATTTCAGGATATTAATTTAGGAGAAAGCAAACCAAACTATTCTTCCCGTCCGGAATTCATGTTGCTTGAATCACAACAAAAAATAAATGAGTTAGATTTAAAACGTTATAAACTACAACATTTACCTTCTTTATTTGCATACGGTGCTTATCAGCGCAATGCACAACGAACAAAATTCGATTTTTTCGACGGAGACCAAAAATGGTTCCCGATAGGGTTAATTGGCGCAACACTTAACGTCCCCATTTTTAATGGCGGTCAAAAATATTACCGCATACAACAAGCGAAAATAAATTTATTGAAAACCAGCAACAGCATGAATTTCCTCAAATCAGCCATCGATATGGAAACCACTGCTGCTGGAGTTGCTTATAAAAATGCATTTGTAAGTTTGCAAACACAACAAAGAAACAAAGAATTGGCAAAATCTATTTTTGATACTTCCAAGAAAAAATACGAGGCAGGAGTTGGATCAAGCATTGAGTTAATCAATGCCGAAACATCCTTGAAAGAGGCAGAAACGAACTATTTGAGCGCAGTGTATGATTTGATCATTGCAAAAATAGATTTAGATAAAGCACAAGGAAATTTGAAGTAGAAATGAATTGTCAATTCGAGCGAAGTCGAGAACTGAAAAATAAAAAAAAGTCAATAATGAAAAATAAAAAATACATGAACTCAATTTTAAAAGCAACAACGTTAAGTTTCATTCTTTTGGCAGCATGCTCTGCACCTGATAAAAAATCAGAATTGGAAGCATTAAAAAAACAACGCGATGGATTGAATGAAAAAATTGCCTTACTTGAAACAGAACTTAAAAAAGAAGGTGCTGATTCATCAACAACTAAAATAAGTTTGGTTGAAATCAATAAATTAAAAGCAAATCCATTTTTAACTTACATTGACGTTCAAGGGAAAGTAGATGCAGATGAAAACATCAGTATTTCATCAGAAATACCTGGTACAGTTACGCGCATTTATGCAAAAGTGGGTAATGAGGTAAATGCAGGCGATGTTCTTGCAGAAACAGATGCGAGAGCCATTTTGCAAAGCATAAGCGATTTGCAAACCAATCTTGATTTAGCTAATCAACTTTTCGAAAAACAAAAATCGCTTTGGGACCAAAAAATCGGAACTGAAATCCAATTTTTGCAAGCTAAAACAACCAAAGAAAGTTTAGAGAAAAAAATGGCTACGTTGCAAGAGCAATACCGAATGACTAAAATCATTTCTCCAATATCAGGAACAATTGATGCGGTTGATATAAAAGTCGGACAAGCTATTGCACCAGGTGTTCCGGCAATTCGTGTAATAAATTTCTCTAACCTGAAAGTAAAAGCTGAACTGGCTGAAATTTATGCAGGAAGGGTTAAAAAAGGGGATAAGGTAAAAATATATTTTGCCGATATGAATGATTCCATTGAATCAACCATCAATTTTGCTGCACGTTCAATCAGTAATATCAGCAGAACATTTATGGTTGAAGTATTATTGGATAACAAAAAATCCTATCATCCAAACATGGTAGCTAAATTAAAAATCAACGATTACGTTTCGTCACAACCAATGATTTCAGTTCCTGTGAAGTTGTTGCAAAACGGAATGGATGGTGAAAAATTTGTATATGTTGCAAATGCAGACAAAGCAGAAAAACGTGTAGTTACAATCGGAAAAGAATACAGTGGCATGATGGAAATTCTATCCGGATTAAAAGAAGGTGACCAGCTAATCTTAAAAGGTTACGACAGCATTAATGAAGGAGATAAAATTTCTTACACTAAATAAGTAATTATTGATTGAAATTTTTCAGTATTAAAACAACAACATGAAGAACACATTTAAAGAGTTTAAACCCTCCAGCTGGGCAATTGATAATAAGATAACGATTTATATTCTTACTATTATCATCACCATTATTGGGATCAGTTCATACATTTCTTTACCTAAAGAAAGTTTTCCTGACATTACTGTTCCAACCATTTATGTTCAAACTGTAAATGCAGGGAACTCGCCTACCAACATAGAAAATACAATTACAAAACCGATAGAGAAAAAATTAAAATCGGTTGCTGGTATAAAAAAAGTAACCAGTAATTCCTTGCAGGATGTTTCTGTAATTGTTGTTGAATTTAATACTTCAGTAGATCCTGCTAAAGCAAAATTAAAGGTAAAGGATGCGGTTGATGATGCCCGTACAGATATGCCTGCCTCATTAACTCGCGAACCCATGATTAAGGAAATTGCGTTCAGTGAAATTCCAATCATGTACATCAATGTTGCCGGTAAGTATGAATTAAATAAGTTAAAAAAATATGCCGAGGATTTACAGGAGCGCATTGAAGGTTTAAAAGAAATAAATGAAGCTAAATTAGTTGGCGTTCTCGATAGAGAAATTCAGGTAAATCTGGATATGTACAAAATGCAGGCAGCACAATTAACAATGGGTGACGTGCAACGCGCATTAAGTTCTGAAAACATTTCCATCACGCTTGGTAACATACCAATGGATGGAATGAAAAGAACATTGAGTATTAAAAAAGAATTTAAGAACATTGATGAAATCAAGAACATGGTCATCAATTCGCAAAGTGGTGCTCGCATGTATTTAAAAGATATTGCTGAGGTGAAAGATTCTTTCCTTGAACAAGAAAGTTTTAGCAGCAGCAAGGGAAAAAATGTAATCACATTAAATGTTATCAAGCGTCCGGGAGAAAATTTAATTGAGGCCTCAGAAAAAATAAAAGATATTATAACTGAAATGAAAAAATCAGAGTTCCCTCAAGGACTCGATATTTCCATCTCTGGAGATCAATCCAATAAAACAGAAGTTACGTTACATGATTTAATCAACACCATCATCATTGGATTTATATTGGTAACATTTGTATTGATGTTTTTTATGGGAGTTACCAATGCGACCTTTGTTGCTTTGTCTGTTCCACTTTCGATGTTCATTGCCTTTTTAATTATGCCAAGTATTGGGTTCAGCATGAACATGATTGTATTGTTTGCATTCCTGTTAGCATTAGGAATTGTAGTAGACGATGCCATTGTGGTAATTGAAAACACACATCGCTTATTCGATAACGGAAAACGTGATATTAAAACTGCTGCAAAAATGGCTGCCGGTGAAGTATTCCTTCCCGTCCTTTCAGGAACATTAACAACACTTGCACCGTTTATTCCATTGGCTTTCTGGACAGGTATCATTGGTAAGTTCATGTTTTTTCTACCTATTACGTTAATTATTTGTTTGCTAGCTTCTTTGTTTGTTGCGTACATCATTAACCCAGTATTTGCCATTGATTTCATGAAGCCTCATCACGAAGAGGTAAAAGAATTTGGCAAGATCAGTAAAAAAGGAAGACGGCTTTTGATTGTTTACACACTCGTTGCTGTCATCGCTCATTTAAATGGCAAGCCACTCATTGGTAACTTGGTCATCTTTTTAGGATTATTTATGATACTACATCGTTTACTTTTGTACAAAGCCATTGACGCTTGGCAAACTAAAATTTGGCCTGCATTTCAAAATCGTTACACTAAGTTTTTAACTTGGAATTTAGTGAAGCCATGGAGACCATTAGTATTAACCTTTGTCATTTTTACTGTTTCAATTATGGTATTTGCAATCAGAAAACCAAAAGTTGTTTTCTTTCCGCAAGGAGATCCAAATAATATTTTTGTATATGTAAAATTGCCAGTAGGGACTGATCCTCGATATACCAATAGCGTTATGCGAATAGTAGAAAAGAAGGTAGATTCAATTATTGGTAAAGACAATAAGGTGATTGAATCTATTATTACCAATGTAACAGTAGGTGTTACCGATCCACAAGATCAAGACCAGAACAAATATCCAAACAGAGGAAAAATTGCGATTAACTTTGTTCGTTTTGGATTGCGTGATGGAGAATCAACTCAAAAATATTTAATGCAATTACAAAATCTAAAATGGAATGTGCCAGGCGCTGAGATAGCAGTAAATAAAGAGCAAGCTGGTCCGCCAACATCTAAACCAATCAACATAGAAATTGCCGGTGATAAACTCGAAGATTTATTAGTGAATGCAAATAATTTAAAACGTTATTTGGATGATCAAAAAGTGGAAGGAGTTGTTGAGTTGAAAAAAGATTTGGAAGACAATAAACCTGAAATTGTTTTTGATATAGATAGAGAACGTGCAAACAGAGAAGGCATTTCTACAGGACAACTTGCCATGGAAATTAGAAGTGCTGTGTTTGGTGCAGAAGCTACTAAATTCAGGGATGTAGATGATGAATATCCTGTTCAGTTAAGGTACAAATACAATCAACGTATCGATATTGAAACCATTAAGAATTTAAAAGTTACTTTCCGTGATATGAATTTGGGAGGGATTTTAAGATCAGTTCCATTATCATCTGTTTGTAATATATACTACACACAAACTTATGGCGGAATTAAACGTAAAAATTATGAGCGTGTAATTACACTTGCCTCTGATGTTAAAACAGGTTTTAACGAAAATGAAGTTGTTGCAAAAATTCAAAAAGCAGCAAGTGGTTATGAACCTGTAGGTGAAGTAAAAATAAAATTCACTGGTCAGCAAGAGGAACAAAAAGAAACAGGTGCGTTTTTAGTCAAAGCATTAGGGTTTTCATTCGCATTAATGTTATTCATTTTGGTATTGCAATTCAATTCATTTGGTAAACCACTCATCATCATGTCTGAAATATTTTTCAGCATAATTGGTGTGTTGCTTGGCACCGGAATTTTCAAAATGGATTTAAGTATCGTAATGACGATGGTTGGTGTAATTTCATTAGGCGGTATTGCAGTCCGAAACGGAATTCTTTTGGTTGAATTTGCCGAGTTGCAACGATCGAACGGTATGTCATTATGGGATGCAACAATTGACGCAGGAAGAACACGTATGACACCTGTAATTTTAACTGCAACAGCTGCAGTGCTTGGATTAATTCCTCTTGCGGTTGGCTTGAATATCGATTTTGAATCCTTACTTACTAAACTTGATCCGAAAATTTATTTTGGTGGAGATAATGTTGCATTCTGGGGTCCATTATCCTGGACAATGATATTCGGGATTTCTTTTGCAACGGTAATTACATTAATCCTTGTTCCGGCAATGTACATCATGAGCGAACGTTTAAAAAAACGTTCTATTATCATTTTGAATCATTTTGAAATTGGTCAGGTTTTTATGTATGTGCCATTCATGATTTTAATACTAAGATTAGTTTTAAAAATCAAAAGAACCAAATTAGAATTTGGCGATTTGAACAGTTAAATTTTTAGCACATTAAATTCTTAGCTTTTACAGAAAGTAGATTGTTTATTTATTATCTTTATTTCAACGAAGTAGGTTAAAACTTAAAAGGTTGAATAAATAAACTAAAGCTATGGCAAA
The DNA here is from genome assembly GCA_964612005.1 of uncultured Flavobacteriaceae bacterium. Lineage (GTDB taxonomy): Bacteria > Bacteroidota > Bacteroidia > B-17B0 > Aurantibacillaceae > JADJDM01. Next base: position 7,087 of record CAZTCG010000015.1, read on the forward strand.
AAAAATAGATCTGGCCCTACAAGGTGGTGGAGCTCATGGAGCATTTACCTGGGGTGTTATCGATCGTATTTTAGATGATGATCGATTAGAGATTGATGGTATATGCGGAACAAGTGCCGGAGCTATGAACGGTGTATGCGCAATTTATGGCCTTAAAAAAGGCGGAAAAGGCTTAGCAAAACATACCCTTGTAAAATTCTGGCATAAAATATCTGAAGCTGGAAAACTTTCACCTTTACAACCAAGCTGGTTGGATACTCTTATAAGTCCGGGTAACATGGATTTTTCACCTACTTATCGATTGTTCAGTTTTAGTACCGAAAATTTTACACCAAAACAATTAAATCCATTACAATACAATCCGCTAGAAAAAATATTGAATGAAGTTGTAGATTTTAAAGAACTTCAGGAAATAAGCCCTCCTAAACTTTTTGTTTGCGCTACAAATGTAAAAACTTGTGAGGCCAAAATATTTGGAAAAAAAGAAATTTCAGCTAAAGCTGTTTTGGCATCTGCCTGTCTTCCTTATTTGTTTGATGCAGTAGAAATTGATGGTGACTATTATTGGGATGGTGGTTACATGGGAAATCCATTGATTGAGCCCTTAATAGATCACACGGAAGAAACAAACGATATTCTACTTGTACAAATAAATCCTAAAAATATAAAAACTGCACCCTCAACAATTGAGGAAATTAGAGATAGAGTAAATGAATTAAGTTTTAATTCTTCTTTGATGCTGGAATTAAAAATGATACAATACAAGCAAGAGTTACTTGAAAAAGGAATTAATCCTGATGGAAAACTTAGCCCAATTTATCTCCATAATATTAGTGCTGATCACGAATTAGGGCAGTTAAATTTATCGTCTAAATTAAATACTTCATGGAATTTTATAATGTATTTAAAAGAACTGGGATACAAAACTTGTGATCATTGGTTGTCCAACAACTTTAACCATATAGGCACTAAGAGTACACTAAAAGTATAACAATCTATTACATATTACAGTTAACGCTGCTTATTATCATTTTAATTTACGTTTTCGGAAATTAGTTTCGAAGTACATAAGTTTTAAAAATGATAGGTTTTATTTGCCTTTTAAGTATAACAGTTTTTTTAGTTTTATTAGTCTTTTATCCGTTTTACCTAATCTACAATACGGAATCAAGCTTTATCACACTAATTTTTTTTCATTTCATTCCATTTAAGTTTAATATAAATAATCTTCATAAAAACCGAAAAAGGAATTTATGGAGTAATATTAATTTTAGAAAAAGAGGTGTTAATTCCGTTATAAAATCATTTAAACTTATCTCGCTTCATATTAGTATTGATACGGGAAATTATCAATTAAACGGAATTTTATACCCTTTGTTTTTTCTAATTTCCTTTCTTTTTAAAAAAAACATAAGCGTAAATTTTGTCGGAAAAAATTACTTGCATCTAATTTTAAAAAACAATCTTGCCCGTTTGAGCTGGGCATACTTTAGCTCAAAATAAAAAAACAAATCAACATGAATAATTTAAATGAAACAATCAAATCAATCAGCGACTTTTTAAAGTCTGAAACAAAAACAGAAACCATTATTGGGCAACAATTTAAATTGGGAGAATTCACATGTTTGCCTGTTATGTCAGTAGGAATAGGTATTGGTGGCGCAGAAGGTGAAGGTAAATTAAAGCAAAAAAGAGAGGGTGAAGCTACCGGAACTGGAGGAGCGGGAGGTGCAGGTATTACGCCACTTGGTTTTTTAGCAACGAGAGGTGAAAAAATTGAATTTATTCCTACAAAAACTAGTAGGGCATTAAACACTGCATTTGAAAAAATACCTGAATTGTTGGAAATGTATCTGGAAAAAACAAAGAATAAAGAAAGACACGCTGAAACTGTTTAATTACGTGTCTATTTGATTAAAAATAAAAAGGCTGCTCAAATACATGAGCAGCCTTTTAAAAAAGATGTAATTAGGTAATTAATTCTTTTTATCAAAATCAACAACAACCGGTGTTGAAATGCATAATGAAGAGTAAGTACCGATAATACGACCAATCAATAAGGCAAAAATAAATCCACGAATGCTATCACCTCCAAAGATGAAGATTACTAATAACACGAAGAATACCGTTAACGAAGTTAAAATGGTACGACTTAAAGTGCTATTCAAGGCGAAGTTGATTAATTTGTTTCTCTCTTCCCCAAACACATCTGATTTACCGCTTTCTGATAACTTCTCACGAATACGATCGAATACAACTACTGTTTCCGTCATGGTATAACCCATTACCGTTAAAATTGCCGCGATGAAATCTTGACCAATTTCTAACGAGAATGGCAGCATGCCATCAAAAATAGTATAGAAGGATAGTACTACCAAAGCATCATGGAATAATGCGATTACTGCACCCAAACCATATTGCCATTTTTTGAATCGGATAACGATGTAAATAAACATCACTAAGCAAGAGAATAAAATTGCTCCATAAGCACCGTAAACAATATCGGTTGCAATAGCAGGCCCAACTTTTTGTGAACTTACAACTTCAAACTTTGCTCCAGTAGTAGCTAAACCTTTATCTAGTTTTTCTTCTACTTCTTTATCTGCACTTTCATTTTGATTGGCAATTTGATGAGAGGTAGTAATTTTTAATTGACTAGCAGAACCTGCAGTTTTAACTTCCGGCGCTTCGTTTTCAAATGCAACACTTAATTTAGATTTTACATCTTCTGTTTTCATGTCTCTGTCAAAACGAACGATGTAAGTTCTACCACCTTTGAAATCAACACCTAAATTTAAGCCACCATTTTTAAAGTAAAATACAGCTCCTAACACAATAGTTACAGCAGAAATGGCATAATATACCTTTCTTCTTCCAACAAAGTCAAATGCGATGTTTTTAAATGCATTACGAGTCATTCCGTTATCAAAAGTGATGTTTGCTTTTTTATTCAACATGGTATCAAATACCACTCGAGATAAAAGTACAGCTGCAAATAATGAAGAAATAATACCAATACATAAAGTAGTAGCAAAACCTTGAACAGGACCACTACCAAAAATGTATAGAATAATACCTAAAATTAATAATGTAACGTTAGAATCGATAATGGAAGACATCGCATGTTTAAAACCTTCTTTTATGGATAAAGAAATAGTTTTACCTAAAGCTAACTCTTCACGAATACGTTCAAAAATCAAGATGTTAGCATCAACCGATAAACCAATAGTTAAAACGATACCTGCAATACCTGGTAATGTTAATACGGCTCCTAACGAAACCAAAACGCCCATGATGAAGAACAAGTTGATTAATAAAGCTAAGTTAGCAACCCAACCCGCTTTATTATAATACATCGCCATGAAAATTAAGATTACGATAAAGGCAATTACAAATGAAATTAACCCATTGTCAATTGCTTCCTGACCTAAAGTAGGTCCAACAATGGTTGATTGAACGATACGAGCAGGAGCAGGTAGTTTACCTGCGCTTAAAATTGCTACTAAAGCATCCGCTTCTGCCTGATCAAAATTCCCTGAAATTTGAGAACTACCGTTAGGAATTTCTCCGTTTACAGTTGGTGCAGAATAAACCAAACCATCCATTACAATTGCAATACAACGACCTCTGTCATTAGGGTCTTGAGGGTTTTTTGGAGAATTAGCTGCTGTTAATTTTTTCCACTTTTGAGCTGCATCCGGATTCATGTTCATGGAAATAACAATTTTCCCGTTTTCCATGCCTTTATCAGCACGCGCAATGATATCACCGTATAATGCAGGTTTGCCATTTCTATCGGTTACTTTAATTGCATGCAATTCTAAAACATCAGTTCCTTTTTCAGGTTTTGCCGACCACATGAATTTTACTTTTGACGGAAGTAAATTTTTAACTGAAGGAATAGTTAAGTAGTTGTTTACTGTAGCAGTGTCTTTAATTCTAGCACGACCAACAACAGAACCCGGTAAAGGGAAAAATTGCTTTTGTTCGTTTTGTCCTAATGAAGGAGCTAAAACAGCATATAAAGGATTTTCACTTAAAAATGCAGCTGCGGATGTATCTTTAGCCGATTTAGAATCTTTGGATTTTGCTTTTGCCGCTAATTTCTCTGCAAGTGTAGAATCTTTTTTTGGTTCTTTAGCTTTAGCAATTGAATCAGCAAGATATTTTTCTAATTCTGCTTTAGTCATTTTTGATTTGTCAACTACAGCAACAGAATCTTTTTTAGTAGAATCAACTTTTTCAGCATCAGGATTTAAAAATGATTTTACTTTTTTATTTGCTTCACCCAAAGCATTGGCAATCTCATAGTTTTCATAAGTTTCCCAGAACTCAAGATTTGCAGTTCCTTGTAATAATTTACGAACTCGGTCTTTATCCTGAACTCCAGGCAATTCGATTAGGATACGGCCACTTGCTTCTAACTGTTGAATATTTGGTTGTGTAACACCAAAACGGTCGATACGAGAACGGTATGTTTTTTTAGCGTTATCAACTGCTTCGTTAACACGTTCGCGAATGTATTCAATTACTTGCTCGTTTGTAGAGTTATAATCAATACTTCCTTTGTTTTCCATTGTTTGGAATAAAGGTGCTAATCTACCACTTGGCACTAATTTTTTGTAGTTGTCTGCAAATAGAGAAACGAAATCTTTATTGTTTTCCTTACCTAGATTTTTTTGAGTTTCTGCAATTGCATTGTTAAATGCAGGATCAGGATTGTTGTTTGATAAACCTTTAATGATATCACCAACTGATAATTCAAGAGTTACGTTGATACCACCTCTTAAATCCAAACCAAGATTAATTTCTTTTCCTTTTGCTTGTTCGTAAGTGTATTCAGTTAAACCGATATTGTAAACCGGTTGGTTTTTCATTGAATCTAAGTACGCAGCTTCTTTTGCAGTAAATACTGAATCGATAAATGCTTTTTCTTTATTTGCATCACCATTTGAATATTCTTTTGCTGCTTTTTGAACAGGTAAAAGCTTTACGTAAGAATCGGCAAATGATTTAGCATCACTTTCAACACCACGGGTTACCCAGGTAAACGATAAATAAAAAATACAAGCTAAACCTAGTAGAATAGCAAATAAATTGATTGCGCCTTTGTTTTGCATAAAAATAGTTCGTCTTAATTTAAGGGTGCAAATATAACAATTTAGCTATTTATTTAGCTAATTTATTTTTTTTATTAAACGATTGATTTTTAATAGTTTAAATAGCGATTAAGTAGTGTTAAGTTTTTAAAAAGCAATGTATGTGTACGTAAGATTTACAAAACACAAGAAGTGCTTAGGTTTTTCTTAATAAATTGAAAATTAAGTGATTATTGTAATTTAAACGTTGATTTTAATTAACATCTACATTAGTTAGCAAATGATGCTTTGCGGATTTAATTATATGCTTAAAAACAGTTCAACTAAAAAATCGAACTCAACAACTATTATTTTATTAGTTTACCTTCAATTTAAATTTTACCTCAACGTCTGTATCTCCAGGCGCAAAAGCTCCGTTTTTAACATCAGGTTGATGCTTTAATGTTACACGGAAAGGCAATTGATTTGCTGTTGCAGTGTTTGTTCTGACTTTAAATTGCTGGCCTATTCCTCTGTTGTTTGCGTCTAAATCTAAATAGGTAATTTTTACATCTGACCCTGGAAGTGTTAATTGATAAGGAGTTCCGCTTGGATCAACTTGCTCAAAAAAGAACATGTGTTCTGCTCCTTCCTCAACTACTTCGTTAGAGATAGAATCGGCAGGATTTTTTGTTTCATCCAGCAAAATAATTTCAGCCAAATAGGTTTTGTTTGCATCCAGGTTAATGATTGAATCCCCTGCTGTTGGCAAAAAAGCACCTGCATTTCCTCCATCCCCATCAGCATCTTTAAAAATAAAAGGAGAACCCAAAATTGGATTACCTGAAACACTATCTCTTAAATAGATTTTCATGGTGGTTATAACTTCTGATACATTTGGTGTAGGA
>CAZTCG010000016.1:0-12053 GCA_964612005.1 uncultured Flavobacteriaceae bacterium
ACAGTTGCAGGCAATGGCATTACCGGAGTTACTGATAATGGAAACGGAACACTTACATTTAATTATTACGATGGCAGTACTTATACTACCGGGCAACTGAGCGGATTAACCGGACCTCAAGGCCCTGCAGGAGCAACCGGTCCGCAGGGAGCTACAGGCGCAAACGGTTTAAGCGCGTATCAAATCTGGCTTCAGCAAGGCAATACAGGAACGCAAACTGATTTTTTAAACAGCATTACCGGTCCGCAGGGAGCAACTGGTTTAACAGGTGCGCAAGGCCCTCAAGGCCCACAAGGACAACAAGGAATAGCAGGAGCAAGTGGAAACAATGGATTAAGTGCTTATGAAATCTGGCTTCAGCAGGGCAATACAGGCACACAATCTGATTTTTTAAATAGTATTACCGGACCGCAAGGACAACAAGGTACAGCAGGAGCAAACGGAAACAACGGATTAAGTGCTTACGAAATCTGGCTTCAGCAAGGCAATACAGGCACTCAAACTGATTTTTTAAATAGCATTACCGGACCACAGGGAGCAACTGGTTTAACTGGTGCACAAGGTACTCAAGGCAAACAGGGTGTTGCAGGTACTAATGGAACAAATGGCACCAACGGAGTCGATGGAAAAAACACATTAGTCAAAACCACTACCGAGGCAGCAGGAACAAACTGCACAACAGGAGGTACTAAAGTTGAAATTGGCTTAGATGCAAACAGTAATGGTGTTTTAGACGCTGGAGAAGTAAATTCTATATTAACTAAATATGTTTGTAATGGTGCAACTGGAACAGCAGGAGCCCAAGGAATTGCTGGCACAAACGGTACAAATGGAACTGATGGAAAAAACACATTAGTCAAAACCACTACCGAGGCAGCAGGAACAAACTGCACAACAGGAGGTACTAAAGTTGAAATTGGCTTAGATGCAAACAGTAATGGTGTTTTAGACGCTGGAGAAGTAAATGCAAGTTTAACTAAATATATTTGTAATGGTGCAACTGGAACAACAGGAGCCCAAGGAATTGCTGGCACAAATGGCATTGATGGTAAAAATACATTAATAAAAACTACAACAGAGGTAGCAGGAACAAACTGCGCAACAGGTGGAACTAAAGTTGAAGTTGGATTAGATGCAAATAGTAATGGAGTTTTAGACGCTGGAGAGGTAAACGCTACATTAACTAAATATGTTTGTAATGGAGCACAGGGAGCAATAGGTTCAACAGGACCTCAAGGACTTACAGGCGCACAAGGTGTTGCAGGTACTAATGGAACAAATGGCACAAACGGAGCTGATGGAAAAAATACTCTTATTAAAACTACGACAGAGGCAGCAGGAACAAACTGCGCAACAGGAGGAACTAAAGTTGAAGTTGGATTAGATGCAAATAGTAATGGAGTTTTAGACGCAGGAGAAGTAAATGCTACTTTAACTAAATATGTTTGTAATGGTTCAGCTAGTTCTTCTGGATCAACTAATGGAGTTAGAATTGGATATGGGCAATCTGGCACCTGGGTTTGCCCAACTGGTGTAACACAAATAACTGTAGAATTATGGGGCGGCGGCGGCGGCGGCCAACAAAGTTGTCCAACTGCAGGCGCAAGGGGTGGAAAGGGAGGATATATTAAACAAATCTATAGTGTTGTTCCGGGAAATAGCTACAGCATTATTGTTGGGCAAGGAGGTACAATTTTGCAATTTGTTGGGGATTATGCAAACTGTCAATATACTGCAAATAGAGGACCAGGTGGTAATGGTGGGAACTCTTCATTTGATAATTCAATTATTGCTCCAGGGGGTTTAGGTGGCGCAAACGGCATCAATGGTGCTGATGGAATAGTTACGAATTGGCAATATGGTGCTTCTGGCACTTCAGGAACTCCTGGCACTGTTCCATATGTTCCAAATACTTGGACACAAAACCCACCAACAGGAGTTGCTGCAGGTGGTGTTGGTAGCGGTTTTTTTTGTAACAATACTGGTTATTCATTTATTGCGTGCTCAGCAACGCCTGGTGAAAATGGATATTGTATAATAAGTTATTAATCTAAATATTATGAAAATTAACTATCTACACACATTTGCTTACTGGGCTGCTTCAAGAGCAATACAAAATCCAAAAAACCCTGGCATAAAAACCAAACAAGTTAAAATAGCAATCGAAAAATCAGGATTATACGATACAATAAATAACCCTAAAAAATTAAAAAACTTTGATACCCTGCATTATGAAATTGCAAATTCTTTAATGAAAGAGTTAAAATTAAAAAATAATAAATTTGGTATAGTTGCAAAAATTATTGCTATTTATTTAAAGGTTACAGTTATTATACCTGTTAAAGTTGAAAATGAAATCATTAATAAAATTTATCCTCCAATTGATTCCAATAACCTAAAAAGAATTGATGGATTTAGGAATGAAAAATGGACAGAGTTAACAGAAGTAAAATTTAAAAAAGTAATTGAAGGATTGAAAAATCAATTAAAAAATAGTAATTCAAACTTTATTGAATTTGAAAGCGGAGTTGATTTAATATAATAGTCAATTAACAAAAAAACCGAAAATCAAAGCCACATTAAGAAAACAACAAAACAAGAAATCCTGACTCTTGCTTCCTGCAATCTTGAATCAAAAAATTATAAATAATGACGCTGTGCTACGAGACCCTCAGCAACTGCTAAAAAACAGTAGTTCAATTAAAAGAATTAAAGCAATTCTTTTAATTTACTCACAACAAAGTCAATTTCATCTTTTGAAGTGTATTTAGAAAAAGAGAAACGAACAGATGGCCTTTCCATATCTGTACCTATCCCTCTTAATACATGTGATCCCTGGTTGCTTCCTGAAGAGCAGGCGCTGCCACCTGATGCAGCAATGCCGTGTATGTCTAAGTTAAACAGTAACATTTCACCTTTATCTGATTTTGGAAAACAACAATTTAAAACAGTGTATAAGCTATTTTCATCGGACTCACCATTAATGCTTGTTCCGGGAATTTCACTTTCTATTTTTTTACGCATGTAGGTTTTTAGTTCTTGAATATGCGTTTGATGTTCTTTCATTTCAGTATTACATATTTCCAAAGCTTTTGCTAAACCAATAATACCTGCAACATTTTCAGTACCACCACGCATATTTCGTTCCTGCGCACCACCATGTATAAAAGGATTTATTTTTAATTGATGATTGATGTATAAAAAGCCTACTCCTTTTGGCCCATGAAATTTGTGTGCAGCACAGGTAACCAAATGCACTTTTAATTCAGGCAAATTCATACTATAATGCCCCATCGTTTGAACTGTGTCGCTATGGAAAATGGCATTGTATTTTTCGCAAATGTTACCCACTTGCTCAATTGGTAATAAAGTGCCAATTTCATTATTTGCGTGCATCAATGAAACAAAACTGCTTTCGTTGTTTTGTAAGAGTTCTTCTAAATGGGCTAAATCTACATTTCCTTTTTTATCAATATTTACCCAGCTTAATTTTATTTTACCTTCTTTTTCTAAAACTTGTAATGTGTGTTCAACTGCATGATGCTCTATCTTGGAGGTAATTGCATGTTTGATTTTGTGTGTACTAATAGTTTGAACAATAGCCATATTATCTGCCTCTGTTCCACCGCTTGTGAAAAATATTTCGGCTGGTGTTACATTCAATAATTTTGCAACACTTTTTCGGGAAGTTTCTATAGCTGATCTTGTTTTTCTACCATACGAATGGATAGATGAAGGATTGCCAAATTCATCTTTTAAAAATGGTAGCATAGCATCAAAAACTTGTTCATCTAATTTTGTAGTAGCTGCATTATCCAAATATATTTTCTTCATCATTTAGTAAAATTAAAATTTTAAAACGTCATTTGAAATCCAACTCTTATTCCAAAAGGTGTTTTTAATTGTTCGTTGTAGGTTAATCTCCAAAATCCATCAACTCTGAAAAAGCGGAAAATATTTTCTACACCCGCACTCAATTCTTGATAAGGTACTTTACCTAGAGTTTTTAATGTTGATGGGAAAACCAATTCTTTTCTATTCGCTTCATTCACATTTCCAAATAGTACTTTATAGGTCATCACTTCTCTCCATTTTAAACGTTTAAGCAATGGTATTTTATTAAAAAACAAACCTTCAAAATGATGAAACAACCAAATGGATGCATATTGATCACTTGCAAATTCATAAAAGTTCATCATGTTATACGACATATAATCATAAACATAGGTTTGATTACCGCCATGTAATTCCATTAACGGATAAGGAACTGCCCCGAAGATTTTACCAGCTTCGAGTGTATAATCAGTATAACCTAATAATTGACCTAAACGAATTCTATCATTTACATTTAGTACTACTTTTTGATAATCGTATTGTCCTTCATAAACCTGGCGCAACGATTTGGTGTAACTTAGCTGTAAAATTGGATATCGGGTTCCTAAACTTGTACGTGCGAAATCACCGTTGATATACTTTTCATCGTATGCAAAACGGGTAGTAAATCGTATTTCACTTGTTCTGATAAAAGGCTTTACAATAACTTCCCCATCGGGTTTTTGAAAGTCATATTGAAAACCTCCAACAGGAGAAAGTTTTCGATTTACAAAAGTAAGTCGGTGAGAAAATCCTTGGAACCATTCGTGTTCAAACCAAACCTGAGTTTGTTCCACACGTGTTAAACTGTTTAATGGTGTTCTTCTGAAAAACGACGCAAAAAAGTTATCTTGAGTAAAACCGTTTTGACTTTGTCCTAAAATTTCTAAATCACTTTTATAATTAATTCCAACTAGTTGTCGGTAAGGTTTTTTAGATAAAAAAGTTTTGAATCCACCTGCATATTTCCATTTTTCATCTAATAATCCATAAGCTACATAACCACTTAATTCATACCATCTGCTAAACTGACTAGAAGTTCTGCCTCCAAAACGCAATCGAGTACCTTCAAGTCGGTTATAACTTAACAAATTGGAGTATGGACCAACTTCAAAGTTTCCAAAGGTTTTGTAACCTGCAACAATTATACTGATGATATCAACCCAGCTTCGGTAAATAGGTAATGTTTGTATGGTGTCAATCATTTTGTATATTTTCTGCTCGTTTGCAGAGAGTGAGTCGTGTCGCGACTGATTCCAGAATTCATCGGATTTTTTGGTTGCATCTTCTTGCACCTGAATATTGTCACCGAACTTAAAAAAATCTAAGGATTTTGGTTGATTAACGATAATGTTTTTGTAGGAAGTAGTTTTTCGGCCATAAATACCAACGCCTTCTTTTTTGCTGATGCCAATATCTGGTTTAAAATCTATAATCAAACGATCTTTTTTTAGCATCCAAACCGAATCTTCTAAGGTAAATTCTTGTACAATAGTTGCTGCAGTAATAAAGTTAATATTGGCATCATTTGGAATACTCATTTCCAAACGTTTAATTCCAAAAGTGGTATCGGCAATCCACATGTTACCACTAAACAATAATTCTTGTTTCCTTCTGGGTTTAAAACGGATGTGATAACACCATTTCCCATCAATGTATAAACTGTCTTCTAAATAAAACTTGTAATTAAAAATTGCGCTATTGCAAATTGGGGATTTAAAGTTTTTTCCAAATACAATAATGTCGTTATCATAAACATTTACATTTTGATACATATCGCCCATTACTTGAGATATACTTTGATTTTCAAAGCCGGTGAGTTTACTGGCTTTTATTATTTCTTTCTTTTGTTTAGGGTCATCTCTGTAATAAAAATCAGATAAGGTTTCAACCATGAATAATGGCAAAAATGGTTTTTCAGCAGAATTACTGCTATCCACATTATCGAAAATAAATTTAACAGGTTTGAATCCTTTTTTGTCTTTTAAGTTTTTTGGTATGTTATTTAAATCAAATTCTAATTTGTTATATGCCTCATACTGATAACCAGACAGTTTTCGTTTGTTATTAAATTCTTTTCGCTCAATTGTTTTTTTAATGTATTTGTGCGCAGGATTTTCTCCGGGGTTAATCACTACTTCGTTTAAACTAACTCCTTCCTCAAAAATTTCTAATGGAACATTGATTGTTTGGGTACTGTTTTTTTTAACCGGAAAAGAAAAACGTTTATAGCCAACGTATGATGCTACAAGTGAGTCGCCTGGTAATTTGCTGTTAATGGTAAAATTACCATCAAAATCAGAAGTTGCACCACTGTTTGTGCCTTTTAAAATTACATTCACAAACGGAAGTGGCTCTTTGGTTTTAGCATCAAACACTTTACCCGAAATAACAGTTTGTCCAATACTAAAAAAAGAAAAAGAAAGATAAAGAATGAGAAAAAAATATTTAAGATGCCAAAACATTTTTAATACTATTTATTCTCTGTTGAGATTAATTCTTCCCAATATTCTGCTGCTCTTCTGGTATGAGGAATTACAATTGTTCCACCCACTATATTAGCAACTGCAAAAATTTCATAAAGCTCTGCCGTGCTAACTTTTTGATCAAAGCACTTTCCTAAATGATATTTAATACAATCATCACAACGAAGTACCATACTGGCAACTAATCCTAGCATTTCTTTTGTTTTAACATCTAGCGCTCCCTCAGCATAGGTATTGGAATCAAGATTAAATAAACGTTTGATGACTAAATTATCTTTAGATAATATAACATCGTTCATTTTTGAACGATACTCATTAAATTCTTTTACTGATTGACTCATTTGCGTTGGTTAGTGATTCAAATCTAATAAAATCAATGTTAACGATTATATTTATTTTCAACATATTTAGCAACAAAAATGCTGATTTCATAGAGGCAATAAATAGGTACAAACACCAGCATCTGAGAAGTAATATCTGGTGAGGGAGTTATTACGGCTGCCAATATTAATAATATGACAACAGCATGCCTTCTGAATTTGCGCATAAAAGCAGCAGAAAAAATGCCAAAACGCGTAAGAAAATAAACTAAAATTGGCATTTCAAAAACAAGTCCGGTAGCTAAAGTTAACGTTGAAACCAACGAGATGTAATCATCAATGGTGGGAAGCGTTTGGATAAATTTTTCGGTAGTGATGGTGTAATTACCTAAAAATTGAACAGACATTGGAACAATAATTAAATAGGCAAAAGCAATTCCGATTAAAAAAAGTAAAGATGAAACAACTACAAATCCACGTACTGGTTTTGCTTCGGTACTTTTTAATGCCGGTTTAATAAATTTCCATAATTCGTATAAAATATAAGGAAAGCCCAGAATTAATCCTCCTAAAAATGAAATCCATAAATGCATAGTGAATTGCCCGGATAGCTGATTACTTATTAATGAAAAATTTATCTGATCAACACATAATCCTTCAATGCCTCCAAGTTTTTGCGATAATTCACAAAGTTTACGATACGTAATAAAATCAACTCTTAGTGGGCCAAAGATTATTTTCCCAAAAATAAAATCAGGAAAGCAGAATAAAACTATGGCTAATACCAAAACCACGATAACCGATCTTACCAAGTGCCATCGAAGCGCCTCGAGATGATCCATAAAACTCATCTCTGCTTCGGGATTTTTATTTTTATTAAATAGTGACATAAACCCCCAAATTTACGAATCATTTGTTTTTATCCTATTTAAAATCAATTATGGCAAATAATTTGTTTTGTTATCGTAAATTTGAATTTTACACTTATGCGCAGAATTATCTATTTTTTCATAACTGCTTTTAGTTTATTGTATACTGGATTACAACTAAAAGCCCAAAATGCTGAGCCTATAAATGAGGTAAAATGGCTATCATTTAAAGAAGCTCAGGAATTAAATAAAAAACAAGCGAAACCTTTTTTGATTGATGTATATACCGATTGGTGTGGATGGTGTAAGCACATGGATAAAACAACTTATTCCAATCCTGGCTTGGCCAATTACATCAATACTTATTTTTATGCAATTAAGTTTGATGCGGAAACAAAAGATACCATTATTTATAATAACGAAAAATTTTGGAATACAGGTAAGGAGAAAAAATCACCACACCAATTAGCCATTAAGCTTTTAAGCGGAAAATTGTCCTATCCTTCAACAATTTTTGTGAATAATAATTTTCAATTTAATCTACTATCTCAAGGCTACCTCGATATTAAAAAAATTGAACCCTTACTAATTTATACCGTAGAGAATGTTTTTAGAAGCACCCAATATGAGGCTTTTTCATCAAAATTTGAAAAAACATTTTATGATACTACAAAAAATAAAGTTGAACCTAAATGGTTAAGCATTAATGAAGCATTGAATAAACAAAAAACAGATCCTAAAAAAATAGTGGTGTTTACTAATGCAAATTTTTGCAACTCTTGCAAAGTAATGAAGAAAACCATTTTGGGCGATTCATCAATTAGTAAGTACCTTGATAAAAATTATTATTTAGTTGATTTAAACGCAGACTATAATGAGGATGTAACGTTTAATGAACAAACATATAAACTAGGGCAGGTAGCCAATTTTCCATTTCATCCCATTACATTGGTATTAACTAGAAATAATTTAGTTTTTCCTTCAATAAGTATAATTGGTGAAAAGCAGGAACTACTTGATGTAATTCCGTTTTATTTGAATGAAGAAATTACTTTACCCATTCTGCAATTTTATGGCGACAATCATTTTAAATCAACAAAATGGGAAGTTTTTTTAAAATCTTTCCGTGCATCAAAAAAATAAATTTTCTAAAAAAATAAAAGTTCATTTTTTAGTTTTAACTTTAATTTATGGAGTTAACAACTATAAAACAACTTGCAGAAGATGATCGACCGCGCGAGAAAATGCTTTTAAAAGGAAGCAGAGCACTTTCAGATGCAGAATTAATAGCAATTTTAATAGGTTCAGGAAACAAAAAGGAAACTGCTATTCAGTTATCACAACGTATTTTAATTGATTGCAATAATGATATCAACCAATTAGCGCGATTAAGTATACAACAACTTTGTACATATAAAGGAATAGGTGATGCAAAAGCAATTAGTATTGCAGCAGCTTTGGAACTGGGAAGAAGAAGAGACAATCAAACACCTGAAGAGAGAGCTACCATTACATCCAGTCAATCAGCTTTTCAACTTTTATCACCTGTGTTAAGAGATTTACCACATGAAGAATTTTGGATATTGATTTTAAATCGGGCAAATAAATTGATTTCAAAAGAGCCAGTAAGTTCAGGTGGAATAAATGCCACATTAGTTGATGCCCGAAAAGTTTTTAAGCCGGCTATTCTTCAAACAGCATCATCCATTATTCTAGCACATAATCATCCCTCTGGTAATACAAAACCAAGTGAGGAAGACATTAAACTTACTCGCAAATTAAAAGATGCTGGAAAATTATTCGACATAAATGTGATTGACCATATTATTATTGCAGAAAATACCTATTTTAGTTTTGCAGATGAAGGTTTATTATGAGCATGAAAAAGGACGAAAATGACAAATTATATTATACCATTACCGAAGTGGCTGCATTATTTAATGTAAATGCCTCATTAATTCGTTTTTGGGAAAAAGAATTCCCTGCCATTAAACCTACAACCAATAAAAAAGGGAATCGTCTTTACACAAAAAAGGAAATTGAATCGATTCGAAATATTTATGATTTAGTAAAGGAGAAAGGATTTACACTTCAGGGGGCTAAGGAGCAACTAAAATCAAAAAGGTCAAAAAAAGAAACAAGTGTTGCCCAAAAGGAAGTTATTGATAATTTACTCGATATTAAACAAAAGCTACTTGAGTTACGTGATAAATTAAAATAAATAATCGACGTGGTATTTCACCTTAATTTTTATAACACATTTTTATCATGATTTACACAACAAACGAAGGTCTAACCATGTATTACGAACTGCATGGTAATATGAATGCAGATAAAACTATTGTTTTCCTAAATGGCTTATCTCAATCAACCCTATCATGGGGGCTAGTAGTTCCATTTTTTAAAGATAATTTCAGAGTGCTTCTTCTTGATCAAATTTTGCAAGGTCAATCTGATAAAAATAGTGATTGGAGAGATTTTGATCAGCACGCAAAAGATACCTTTGAGTTAATATCTGCTCTGCAAATAAAACAACCGATTATCGCTGGTCTGTCTTATGGAAGCATGATTGCACAACACTTTGCAGTGCTTTATCCAAATGAATTAAGCAAGTTAGTTTTAATGGCCACACTAGCGCATAAAACACCTTATTTCGATGCCATTGGACATGCCTGGTGGAGAGCGTTGGAGGCAGGGGGTTACCCATTAATGTTTGATGTAATGTTACCAAATGTATTGAGTGAAAATTATTTTAAAAATCCTTTAATTCCAATCAGTGTAATGAAAGATGCGCGATTGCAATCCGGGATGGATAGTGTTTCATTAATTAAATTAATGAAAGCAACCCAAGAACGGGAAGATTATAGACCAATGCTAAAAAATATTCAAGTACCTGCGCTTGTAATGCAAGGAGAAAAAGATACATTACTGCCACCTGAATTTGCTGAGGAAGTACATAAAAACATTATAAATTCAAAACTGGTAATTATAAAAGATGCCGGACACACTCTTAATTTAGAAGCGGTTCCCGAAATCAGTAAACAAATTTTACAGTTTGTTTTGTAATGGATATTCCAAAAATTTTCAATCAATTTAATGGTATTATAGCAGCTCAAACATGCAGAGAACATCCTTTTAGATTACCTCAACAAGCACTAACTACAAATGATCTAAATATAAGTGAAGAAGAAAATGAATTAAACAAAAGCCATTTTTTAAAAACTTTAGGAATAAACGAAAACCAAATTGCATATGCTAAGCAAATACATGATGATGCTATTGCAATTGTTGAACGGTCTATTTTTATTGAAGGTTTTGATGCACTCATTACAGCAAAAAAAAATGTTTTCATTTTAGTGAGTATTGCTGATTGTACACCGGTTTTAATTTATGATTCGCATAATAATGCTGTAGCAGCAATTCATGCGGGCTGGCGCGGAACCGTAAAACAAATTGTAAGTAAAACTCTTCAAGCTATGAATAAACAATTTGGAACAATTGGAAAAAATTGTTTCGCATACATTGGAACTTGCATTTCAGAATATTCATTTGAGGTAGGAGCAGAAGTGGCTCAACAATTTAATGAGCAGTTTGTGATTGAAAACAACAACAAATTATTTGTAAATCTTAAATCGGCCAATCAACATCAACTGCTACAGTTTGGAATACCTGCCCAACAAATTGAAACATCTCAAAACTGTACTGTTATAAATAATGACTCCTATTTTTCTTTCCGTTATGAGAAAGGTAAAACAGGGAGAATGTTTGCATTAATTGGTGTAAAATAAACCTTTAGCGTTTAATCAAATGAATTTGTCACCCTTTTGAACTTTAACATCATTCACAAAATTCCGAATTTGTTGTTCATCAGTTTTTTTACAAATCAATAATGTGTTTTCAGATTCTACAACAATATAGTCTTCCAATCCTTGAATTACTGCCAATTTATCTTTGCTCACATTGATAATGCAATTTTTAGAATCATAGAGCATTACATTCTTTCCAACAACAGCGTTATCACCTGGCGAGTGTTTTACATGTGAGTACAAGCTACCCCAAGTCCCTAAATCACTCCATCCAATTAAGGATTCTCTCACGTAAACATTTTTTGCCTTTTCCATTACCGAGTAATCTATGGAGTTGCTTTTGCAAATCACATATGCTTTTTTAATGAAAGCTGCTTCTTTTTCTGTATTATAAACATCAAGTCCGTCGTTAAAAACCTGAAACATTTCCGGGTCGTGTTTTTCAAATGCTTTTAAAATAGATTGTGTTGACCAAACAAATATCCCTGAATTCCATAAAAAATCACCACTTTGTAAAAATGATTTGGCAATTTCCAAGCTTGGTTTTTCAGTAAATGTTTTTACTTTTTTTATTCGGGCATCTTTCTCTTTTCCCGGAGAATCTATGTATTGTATATATCCATAACCTGTATCAGGACGATGTGGTGGAATGCCCAGTGTGATTAAACAATCCTCTTTTTCTGCTTTAGAAAAACAAGA
>CAZTCG010000016.1:12063-12907 GCA_964612005.1 uncultured Flavobacteriaceae bacterium
CGGAGCTTGGTATACTTTCAATTATCTAGAAAAACAAGATTTAATTGCTTTTTTAAAGGTATCTTCTTTGGTAATTAAATGGTCGGATGGAGCAACAACAGTGATTGCTTTTGGGTTTAACTGATGAATTTTAAAGGATGCATAAGCAACACAAGGAGCTGTATTTTTTCTGCTTGGTTCAAGCAGAATGTTTGTCTTAGGAATTTCAGGTAATTGTTCGCTAACTAAATTTTTATAGGCTTCGCTGGTAACAACATAAATATTATTAATAGAGCAAATGTCTTTAAAACGATCGAATGTTTGCTGTATTAATGTTCTTCCGTTGCCTAAAATATCTAGAAATTGTTTGGGTTTATTGGCTCTGCTCATTGGCCAAAATCTACTGCCAACGCCACCTGCCATGATAATGCAATATTTATCTTTCATTTTTATCTTCTGTTAATTAAAAAAACCTAAGCAAGGTTATTTTATTTTTAATATTCAGGTTAAAAATAACTCGAAAATTATTACAATTAACGTGTTGGGAAAATAAATTTATGATTTGAGAATTAAATATTTATTTTTTCATTTAGAAGGTTATGCTAATTGAATTTCATCATTTACCAATGCAATAAATAATTTATTTTCTTTTAGGTAGTTTTTGTGTTGAATTAATGAACTTAAGGTTAACTTTCCAATAATATAATTGTATTCATTGCTTTTGTAGGTTTCGGATATATCAATAAAACTTAATAATTCAATATCATTTGGCTTTGAATATCTAAAATAAACATTCAAAATCACATTGTTTGTAAATCCTGAAGGGTGTTTTTGTAAGTGCTTCTTAAATTCATATTTATAACCG
>CAZTCG010000017.1:0-12894 GCA_964612005.1 uncultured Flavobacteriaceae bacterium
GCCAATTCCGCCTATGCCTAAAAAATAGATGAGTGTATATTGTTTCACGTTATTGTTTTATTAAATTCAAAATTTCCTTTGCAATTTGAGATGCAGCATCCGGCATCGCCATTTTGGATATGTTATTTTTTAATTCTTCCTGTAATTGATTATTACTAATTAATTCAATCACTTTTTTTATTAAGTCATTTTTTGTATCAACATCCTTAACCATTATTGCTGCATTTGTTTTTACTAATGCCATTGCATTTTTGGTTTGATGATCTTCCGCAACATTAGGTGAAGGAATTAAAATGCATGGTTTACCAACGATTTGTATTTCCGATACCGAGCTTGCACCTGCCCTGGAGATTATACAATCAGCAGCTGCATATGCAAGATCCATTCTGGAAATAAAATCAAATACTTTGATATTACTCAAGTCTTTTGCTTGTTGTTTAGCTGTTTCGATATACCCTTTTCCTGTTTGCCAAATAATCTGAATATTATTTTCAGAAAGTTCTTTTAGTCCTGAGCCAATAGCTTCATTAATTGTTCGCGCACCTAATGAGCCACCAATTATTAAAATTGTTTTTTGTAGTTCGTTAAGTCCAAAAAAAGATATGGCCTCTTGTCTTTTTTCTTCAATTGATTTGATATCCTGACGAACAGGGTTGCCGGTAAATATTATTTTTTCCTTTGGGAAAAATCGATCTAATCCATCATATGCAACACATATTTTATTTACCCGTTTTGATAATAATTTATTTGTAATTCCCGGATAGGAATTTTGTTCTTGAATTAATGTTGGAATTCCTTTTACAGCTGCAGCTCTTAATGTAGGGCCGCTCGCATAACCACCTGTACCAACTACTGCATCAGGTTTAAAATCATTAATTATTTTCCTTGCCTTTAGTATGCTTGTAATAACTTTAAATGGAAAAGATAAATTGGATATTGTTAACTTACGCTGTAAACCACTGATCCAAAGCCCTACAATTTTATAACCCGCTGCTGGAACTTTTTCCATTTCCATTCTTCCTTTAGCTCCTACAAATAAAAATTCAGCATCCGGATGAATTTTTCTCAATTCATTAGCAATAGCAATAGCGGGAAAAATATGTCCTCCAGTTCCACCACCACTTATTATGAATTTTAATTTTTTTGTCATTGCTAACTATTTAAACAGCTTGTAAATTTCTTTCTTCTTTATCTTCTGTTTCCTCAACAGCTTCTTTACTCACGCTTATAATAATTCCGATTGTAATGCTGGTGAACCAAATGGATGTTCCTCCCATACTTATTAATGGAAGTGGCTGCCCCGTTACAGGAAATAAATTTACTGCCACAGCCATGTTTATTAATGCCTGAAAAACTAAGCTGGTGCTTAATCCAACTGCCAGTAAGCCACCAAAAACTTTTTCTGTTTCGCGTAAAATTCTTATCGATCTAAATAATAAGATCATGTATAAAAACAATAAAATAAAACCCAATATAAAACCATATTCTTCTATGATAATAGCATATACAAAGTCAGAAGCCGATTGAGGTAAAAAGTTTTTTTGGGTACTGTTTCCTGGGCCCATTCCAAATAAACCGCCTTTAGCAACAGCTATTTTAGCTTGTTCGGCCTGATAATTACTTTGCGTGTCACCATTAACAAAATTCTCAATACGAGCTTTCCATGTTGGACCACGTTTTACAATATCAGGTTTGTACCAAATGACTGCACCAAATAAAAATCCAGCTACTAAGGTGCATGAAACAATTCCGAAAATAAATTTCAGCGGCACTCTTCCTACAAATAAAATTAATAAGCAGGTTGAAAACAACAATGCTGCAGTTGAGAAGTTAGCTGGTAATATAAGCACACAAATGCAACCTATTGGGAACAATAGAGACCAAAATACAACTTTAATATCGTTAAGTTGATCTTGTTTTATTGCTAACATTCTGGCGACGTAAATTATCAAAGCGCATTTTGCAAAATCAGATGTTTGAAATGTTAACTTTAATCCAGGTATTTCAAGCCATCTGCTGGCTTCCCCCGAGTTTACCCCTTTAAATAAAGTGTAAAATAGTAATGGAATAGAAATGAAATAGGCAACCATTGAAATACGAGATAAATATTTGTAGTTCATGCGATGAACAGCAAACATGATGATTAGACCGGCAAATATTAATCCTGCGTGACGAATTAAAAATGCTTCTGTATTTCCGCTCTTTGAACGTTGTGCCAATGCATTACTTGAGCTGTAAACCACTAAAATGGAGATAAGTGATAGTAATAATACCACTACCCAAATTACTTTATCTCCCTTTAAATAATTAAACAGCTTTACCATTACGTATATAGTTTTATAAACCTCTTACCGCACCTTTAAATTGCATTCCTCTGTCTTCGTAATTTTCGAATAAATCGAAACTTGCACATGCAGGTGATAATAATACCACATCTCCTTTTTTACCAATTTGGTAAGAATGCGCAACTGCTTCTTTTGCTGATTTTGCTTCTACAATTGTTTCAACTACTGATGAAAATGAATCGATGATTTTTTGATTGTCAGTACCTAAACAAACAATTGCTTTCACTTTTGATTTTACTAAATCAATCAATTGATTATAGTCGTTTCCTTTGTCAACACCGCCAACAATCCAAACCACTGGTTTCACCATTGATTCGAGTGCGTACCATGTTGAGTTTACATTTGTTGCTTTTGAATCATTGATGAATTCAATTCCGTTAATTGTTGCAACAAACTCCAAACGGTGCTCTGCATTTACGAAATCGGTCATGCTCTCTCTTACAATGTCTTTTCTTACATCAACAATACGTGATGCAATAGAAGCCGCCATGGCATTGTAAACATTGTGTTTACCTTGTAATGCTAATTCTTCGATAGTCATAGTTAACTGGTTTTGATTTATATTTATTATTAATTGGGTTTCGTTTTCTAAATAGGCGCCTTCGTCTTGTATATGTTTTTTAATGGAGAATGGATAGCATTTTGCAGTTGGTTTAATGATGTTCATAAACTTTGAAATCGCTTCATCATCTGCACAATAAATAAATGCATCAGCAGTAGTTTGATTTTGAGTGATACGAAATTTAGATAAAGCATAATTATCGAATTTGTATTCGTATCTGTCTAAATGATCAGGTGTAATATTTAAAAGTACTGCCACATCAGATTTAAAATCATACATTCCGTCTAACTGAAAACTGCTTAATTCCAACACATAGTAATCATAGTTTTCAGTAGCAACTTGTCGGGCAAAACTTTTTCCAACATTACCTCCCAAACCAACATGATAACCTGCTTTGTTCAATATATGATAGGTTAGGAGTGTGGTTGTTGTTTTGCCATTACTTCCGGTAATACAAATCTTTTTTGCATTTGTATATCTTCCTGCAAATTCTATTTCTGATATTACAGGAATATTTAACCCTTTTAGTTTTTTGATGAGTTCAACTTTATCAGGTATTCCAGGACTTTTAATTACTTCGGAAGCATTTAATATTAATTCTTCTGTGTGAATATTTTCCTCAAATGCAATTTGGTTTTCGATTAACTCGTTTTTGTAATTTTCTTTGATTTCATTTTTATCGGAAACGAATACATCATATCCTTTAGCTTTAGCTAAAAGAGCAGCACCAACTCCGCTTTCTCCACTGCCTAATATGACGATGCGTTTGTTCACTTTTAATTATCTTAATTTTAATGTCACAATAGTTAAAATTGCCAGCATGATTCCGATGATCCAAAAACGTGAAACAATTTTTGATTCATGTAACCCAACTTTTTGATAATGATGATGTAGTGGAGCCATTTTAAATAAGCGGTTTTCGCGGGCGTATTCAATTCCTCTTTTTCTTTTTTGATACTTGAAATAATATACCTGAAGAATTACAGAAAGATTTTCGATAAGAAACACTCCACATAAAATAGGTATCAATAATTCCTTACGAATTGCAATTGCAAATACTGCTATTATTCCACCAAGGGCAAGACTTCCTGTATCACCCATAAATACTTGAGCTGGGAATGAATTGTACCATAAGAAACCAATACACGCTCCTACGAATGCTGCAATAAAAACAACTAATTCGCCTGAATTTGGGATGTACATGATGTTTAAGTAATCTGCAAATACAGTGTTACCAGATACATAAGCTAAAATACCCAGTGTAGTTCCAATGATTGCTGAAGTACCAGTTGCCAAGCCATCTATTCCATCAGTAATGTTTGCCCCGTTTGATACTGCTGTTACTATTAAAATAACAACCGGAATAAAAACAATCCATCCCCATTTCATGCAATCATCACAAATCCATTTCACAATTACATCGTAGTCGAACTCATTATTTTTCACAAACGGAATAGTTGTTTTTAATGACTTCGTTTCATGCGAGGCATATTTTGGCATTTGCAAATCTTTTTTATTTGCTATTGCTGTATCAATAGAATATGCTGCTTGTCCGCTTGTGTAAACTCTTTCTTTTGTAGTTACAGATGGATGGAAGTATAAAGTTGCACCTACAATGATACCGATACCAACCTGGCCAATCACTTTGAACTTTCCTTTTAATCCTTCTTTATTCTTTTTAAATACTTTGATGTAATCATCAATAAAACCAATTGTTCCTAACCAAACAGTTGAAACTAACATGAGAATGATATATACATTATTTATTTTCGCAAATAATAAAGTGGGGATGATGATTGCGGCAAGTATAATTAATCCGCCCATTGTTGGAGTACCTGCTTTTTGATTTTGACCTTCAAGGCCAAGTTCTCGGATGGTTTCACCAATTTGTTTTTTACGGATGTAGTTAATGATACGTTTTCCAAATAAAAGAGAGATAACCAATGAGCCAATTACAGCCATTGCTGCTCGGAAAGAGATGTATTGAAACACTCCAGCGCCTGGAAAATCAAATGCTCTGTCGAACCATGTGAATAAATAGTAAAACATTATATTCCTAATTCTTTAGTGGTTGCCTTTAATATTTCAAAATCATCAAATGGGTGCTTCACTCCTTTTATTTCCTGATAATTTTCATGTCCTTTACCAGCAATTAAAATGATATCACCAGGTTTTGCTAAGGAACAAGCTGTTTTGATTGCTTCTTTTCTATCGCTAATGCGAAGTGTTTTGCGTACCTCAACTGGATCAATACCCGCTTGCATTTGATTTAAAATTTCCTCCGGATCTTCACTTCTTGGATTATCAGAAGTAAGGATTACTTTTGTGCTCAGCTCGCATGCAATCTTTGCCATGATTGGTCGCTTTGAATTATCTCTGTCTCCACCACAACCAACTAATGTAATTACCTGCTCGTTTCCTGTGCAAATTGACTTAATTGTAGAAAGAACATTTTTTAATGCATCAGGTGTGTGTGCATAATCAACAATTCCTGTTATTCCGCTTGTTGATTTGTATTGTTGAAATCTACCTTCAACAGCGTTAAGGGTGCTTAAAGCAGTTAATACATTTGTTTTATCCTGCTTTAATAAAACAGCTGCACCATATACTGCAAGTACATTATAAGCATTAAAATTCCCGATTAATTTTACCCAAACTTCTTGTCCATCTACATTAAGTAACAATCCGTTTAAATGATTTTCAATTATTCGGCATTTAAAATCAGCAACACCTTTTAATGCGAATGAATGTTTTTTAGCTAGTGTATTTTGCAACATTACCTTTCCATTTGCATCATCTTTATTGGTTAATGCAAAAGCATCAACTGATAATTGATCAAAGAACCCTTTCTTTGCCTTGATGTATTCACTGAATGTTTTGTGATAATCTAAATGATCGTGGGTAATATTTGTGAAAACTGCACCAGCGAATGTTAATCCGGTAATCCGATGTTGAACTACTGAATGTGAGCTAACTTCCATGAATGCATACTGACATCCTTTTTCAACCATTTTGCTCAATAATTCATTCAATGAAACTGCATCCGGAGTTGTATGAGTGGATGGTATTATTTCGTTTTGAATTTTATTTTTTACGGTTGATATTAATCCAACAGTATATCCAAGTGATTTAAACAGGTTATACAGCAAAGTAACTGTTGTAGTTTTACCGTTAGTTCCTGTTACTCCAACTAGCTTTAGTTTTGAGGATGGATGATCGTAAAAGTTTGATGCAATTATCCCAAGCGCAAATGAGGTATCTTTTACTTTTACATAAGTAATGTTTTCTGTTTTTTCTTCAGGAATATCTTCACATACAATAGCAATTGAGCCATTATCGATTGCTTTTTTAATGTAATGATGTCCATCAACTTGTGTCCCTCTAGTGGCTACAAAAAGAGTGTCTTTTTTAGCAGCTCTTGAATCAAAAACCACTGTTGAAACTGCAATGTTAGTTGTTCCAATTATTTCAACTAAACCAGCTTTGTATAATATGTCTTTTAGTAATTTCATTTTATTATCCAAGGGTTAGTGTTACTAATGATCCTTTAATGATTTTTACGCCTGCATCTAATGATTGTTTTTTTACTGTTCCGACTCCATTAATTTTAACATATACTCCATTATTTTCTAATAAGTACAAAGCATCTTTTGCAGATAATCCATATAAGCTTGGCATGATTCCTTTTTTTAGTTCAGTTTCAATTTTATTTTCGGATAATTTAATTTTTGTTGAATCATTCTCTTTTGAAACCCATTCTGCATCTGTATTGCCAATCGAGTAAGGAACGTTTAAATCATTAAGCACTTTCAAAACATCTTCTTTCTTTGTTTTTACTAATTCTGGTGCTTTTGATAATAGTACTTTTTTGTTGTTTATTTCTTCCTGAAAATCTAAACTGCCTGCATATACTTTTTCTGCAATCTCTTTAAAAACAGGTCCCGCAACTAAACCTCCGTAATATTTTCCTGCAGATGGATTGTAGATTACTACGATACAAGAGTATAATGGCTTTTGTGCAGGAAAGTATCCAACAAAAGATGCCTGATACGAGTGATTTCCTTTTGTGCCATAGCTTTTACCTCCATATGCAATTTGTGCAGTACCTGTTTTCCCTGCTACTTTAAAAGCATTAATATTGATTCCTTTTCCTGATCCGTTTTCAACTACACCCTCCATCATTTTTTTTGCCATTTCAACGGTTTTCTGTTTTATAATTTGTGGATTGATGATTTCTGGATTGAATTGCTTTATTGTTTTTCCATTGTGTTGAATTTCTTTTAGGAAACGTGGCTTTACCATTGTTCCGTTATTTGCAACTGCATTATAAAGAGTAAGCGTTTGAAGTGGTGTAATCCCTGTTTCATAGCCAATAGACATCCAAGGCAATGTTGTACCGTACCATTCGCTTGAACCTACTTTTTTAATTTTTGGTTTTCCTTCTCCTGGGATTCCAATGCCTAAAGGCCTATCAAGGTTAAATGTTTTTAATTTTTCAACAAATCTTTTTGGATCTTTACTATAGTATTTTGTAACAATCTGGCTTACCCCAACATTTGATGATGTTTCAAATATTCTCTTTACTGTTAGTTTTGTTGCTTCGGGCTCATGAGAGTCCTTCATTTCTCGATCATAGTATTTACAAGTTCCATTACCTACATAAAATACATCATCTAAGTCAACATAATCGTCATCCATTACTGTTAGTAATGAAGCTAACTTAAATGTTGAGCCTGGTTCAGATGGGTAACCCATTGCGTAGTTAAAACGTTCGGCATATTCTGCAGAATCTGTGCGTGTGAGATTGGCAATAGCTTTTATTTCTCCTGTTTTAACTTCCATTAAAACTGCACAACCATGACTGGCATTATTATCAACTAAAGCTTTTAGTAAAGCGTTTTCTGCAACATCTTGTATGTTAATGTCTATGGTTGTATAAATATCATTACCGTCTTTTGGTTCAATTTCATTTTCATCATTGATTGGTCGCCAAACATCCGCTGCAATTTTTTGCATTAAACGTTTACCACTTACACCTTTTAAGATACTATCGTAAGCCCCTTCTATTCCTACTTTTAATTCATGCTGTGTATATCCTATTGTTCGTGCAGCAAGCATCTGGAATGGACGTTCACGTTTATTGTTCTGTACAAACACTAACCCACCTCTTTTACCTTTTTTCAAAAGTGGAAAGGTTTTCATTTTTTGTAAATCTTTATAGGATACTTTTCTATGTAGTAATATATATCTGTCTTTTTTATTTCTTGCTTTGTTCAACATCGACAGATACTGTTTTTGAGATTTATCTTTAAAAAGATCAGCAAGTTCTTTTGCAAGTAACGAACGGTATTTAATAAATGTGTCAGTTACAATAGAGGGTGCATTTACATCCATTCCTACTTCATAGTAAGGAAGTGATGTTGCTAATAGATTACCGTTTACATCAAAAATATTTCCTCGCGCTGCTTCTATATCAGCATAAGTAGTAGTTAGGCGTTCAGCTTTTTCCTTCCACATTTCACCTTCTACAAATTGTACGGTAGAAATTCTCCACACAATAGCAACCGCAAAGATTACCATTAAAACGTAGACAATATACATCCTCCACAATATATCGCGTTTGTGTTCCATTTAATTTTAATCGGTTTTAAACTGCCGAAACAGGAATATTATTTTTGATTTACAGAATCAGTAACCAGTATCTTCATTGGCGGCACAATGGGTTCCCTTATGCCTAATTTTTCAACTGCTTTGGCTACTTCACTCTGTTTGCTTATAAACATTAAATCAGATTTGCTTGAGATATACTCGCTTCTTAATTCTTTTATTTCTGCAATTAATTTATTTTGTGTTCTTATTTTGCCATCTGCCCAATAACCATTTGCTATGTACAGCAAGCCTAGTAAACAAAGGAAAAGAACGTAAGGAATATGTTTTAAAGATCTTTCATTGCTTAAAAAAGTGCCACCAAAAATAGCAGATAAGAATTTGAATAAGAGTCCTTTCTTTTTAGTTGTATTTTTTTCAATAACAACTTTTTTTTCAACTTCTTTCTGTTTTGGTTCTTCTTTAACTATATCTCTAAATTTATTTCCCAATTTTTAATTTATTTTTTCTGCTATTCTTAATTTTGCACTTCGTGCTCTATTATTAGTTGTAATTTCATTATCATCAGGCACTATTGGCTTTTTTGTGATTAATTCAAAGGGCCTGAATATGTTTCCAAAAAAATCCTTGTCTTGTTTTCCTTCGAAATTGCCTGTTTTTATAAAATCTTTTACCAATCGATCTTCCAATGAATGATAACTTATTACAACAAGTCTTGCTTTATTATTTAATACTTGAAGGCTTTGTTTTAAAAATTCCTGCAATACTTCCATCTCCTTATTCACTTCAATTCGTAATGCCTGAAATACGCGCGCTAAGTATTTATGTTCAGCATGCTTTGGTGCAATACTTGAAATGATTTCTTTTAACTGCATTGTAGTTTCAATAGGTTGGTTACCTCTTGCATTTACAATTAAATCAGATAACTTTCTGAAGTTTTCAATTTCACCATACAGCCTAAAAATTCTTGAAAGATCCTTGCCATCGTAATTATTAATTACAAAAGATGCTGTTAAAGATGCTTTTGTATTCATTCGCATATCTAACGGTCCATCATAACGAATTGAAAAACCTCTTTCACCCGTATCAAATTGATGAGATGAAACTCCAAGATCGGCTAAAATTCCATCTACTTGTTTAATTCCATGCAAACGCAATGAATTTTGCAGATACATGAAGTTTTGATTGATGAAAATAATTCGTGGATCATTTGGTACATTTTTAATTGCAGCTGCGTCTTGATCAAATGCAACTAATCTTCCTTTGTTGCTTAACGCGTTTAGAATTTGTTTTGAATGTCCGCCACCACCAAATGTTACATCCACATAAATTCCATCAGGATTAATTTCCAAGCCTTCAATACACTCTTTTAAAAGAACGGGGTCGTGATAACTCATTCGGTATCGTCATTAAAATCAAGCCCACCTAATACATCCTGAGCTAATTTTTCTATATCTACATCTTGTTCTAAGAAATCTTCATATAATTTCTTATCCCAAATTTCTATCACATTATTACTGCCTAACACTTTAATGTCTGTTTTAATGTCAGCATATTCATTAAGTGCTTTCGGCAATAAAATTCTTCCTGCACTATCCGCTTCACAACCGGTTGCACCTCCGGTAAACTTTCTTACAAATACATCGTTTGCTTTAATCAATCGGTTGAGTTTACTTAATTTTTTATTCAACTTTTCCCATTCAGCAATTGGATAAAGAACGAGGCACTTCTGGTGAAGGTTTCTATTAATGACAAATCCTTTTTCAAAGGCAACGTCTAATTGCTTTCTTAAGTTGACAGGAAACATAAATCTCCCTTTAACATCAACCTTGCATTCAAATTCACCAATTAGACCAGTCATTTTATTTATCCTTCGAAGACATGTCAAAATTAGTTAAATTTTCCCACTTTCTACCACTTTCACCCATTTTTTCCCACTTTGTTGAAAACTTGAAAAATGAACAATTAATTGTTTGTTTATGTTTTTAATAGAATATCACTTGAAATGCTTATTATTGCTGACTAATTTGCTGGCTGAATTATGAAAACAGACTTATTATCGGCACGCTTATTAACATCTTTTTAACATCATATTTTATCCATGAATGAGACTAATAACAAGTTTATTGATGTAGAGCGAGTAATAAGTGAGAAAAATCCTTCGCTTATGAAGTTTTTGCCACGTTTTATTATCAATTACATTAAAAAAAAATTACACGAGGATTTTATAAATAAGGGTATTGAAACTTATCAGGATGCTTATGAGCATCAGTTTAATGAGGCGGCTCTAAATTATATGGGAGCAAAAGTGACTTGGGAAGGATTAGAGAATTTGCCAATATATGGTGGAGTTATTATCGTTTCCAATCACCCGCTTGGAGGATTAGATGGGTTAGCTTTAATAAAAGCGGTAAGTAATGTGCGTTTAGATGCACGATTTTTAGTGAATGATATTTTATTAAAACTTACCAATTTTAAACGATTATTTGTGGGGGTAAATAAAGTAGGAAAAACAGCAGCTGAAGCATTGAAAATAATTGACGCCACGTATGCTTCTGATCATGCGGTACTAGTTTTCCCTGCAGGCTTAGTTTCAAGAAAACAAAATGGGATTGTTAAAGATTTGGAGTGGAAAAAAAGCTTTGTTTCGCAGGCAATTAAACATAAGCGGACAATTGTTCCTGTTTTTATTGATGGAAGCAATTCAAATTTTTTTTATAATGTGGCACTATGGAGAAAGAGACTTGGGATTAAGGCAAATATTGAGATGTTTTTTTTAGCAGATGAAATGGTAAAACAAAAAAATAAAACTATTCATGTTCAGTTTGGAAAAGCATTTACTTATGAGGTTTTTGATAAAAAATATTCTCATTTAGAATGGGCACAACTGGTTAGAGAATTTGTATATCAAATTAACAATCAGCCTAAAAATGATTTTAGCGTTTTTGTAGAACAAAAATTTGGAAAAAAATAAAGCCCTTCATTCATTGAAGGGCGCAATTATATACTGTAATAGTTACAGATTTATTAAAAAAACTATTAAATAGATTTTTTGGATGTGATTTTAGTTGTTGGAGCCTTTGCATAAGCCGGACAACTTTTTGAACTTACACAAGATGTTAAAACAAACGCAGAAACTAAAATCGCAACTATTATAAAAGAAATTTTACGCATATTTTTAAACTTTGAAACAAAAGTAAAATTTTAAATCATTAACACAAATTTATTTTTGTAGAATTATTAAATTTTTTTCAATAGCTAAATTCATACTGATGCTGACAAATTTGATTGATGAAAAATGGCAATTACTTTTAAAAAATGAGTTTAAGAAGGATTATTTTATTAAGCTGTTAAGTTTTTATGAGTCAGAGATTAAGAAACACAGGGTTTTTCCGCCTGAGAACAGATTATTTGCTGCATTTAATTTAACCTCGTTTTCACAATTAAAAGTTGTAATAATTGGACAGGATCCCTACCACGGAATTGGTCAGGCAAATGGGCTATGTTTTTCTGTAAACGAAGGGATTAATAAACCACCATCTTTATTAAACATTTTTAAAGAATTGCAATCCGATTTAGGTTATCCAATTCCAATTTCCGGAAATCTTGAATCATGGGCAAAGCAAGGAGTCTTATTGCTTAACACGATTTTATCGGTAAGAGAAAGTATGCCTGGCTCACATGCCAAAAAAGGGTGGGAGATTTTAACCGATAAAATTATTTCCATTATTTCTGATAAAAAAGAAACCGTTATTTTTTTATTATGGGGAAGATATGCCCAGGAAAAGGAGAAATTAATTGATAATACAAAGCACTTGATATTAAAAGCCGCTCATCCATCTCCACTAGCTAAAGGTGCTTTTTTTGGATGTAAACATTTCTCTAAAACAAATTCGCACCTAATTCAGCTGGGTTTTGAACCCATAAATTGGCAAATCAAAGACATAACGTTATTTGATTTTGGACAAACTGACACCTAAAACTGACATATATGGAATTAAAGTCAGTTTTTTTTTAATTATAACTATTGGCATAGAATATGACATGGTGCGCGTGTAAATTTTAAACTCTAAAACAATTATAAAAATGTCAAAAACAAAAGTTAACATCAAACCTCTAGCCGATAGAGTATTGGTTGAGGCAGCTGCTGCAGAAACAAAAACAGCAGGAGGAATTATTATTCCTGATTCAGCAAAAGAAAAACCACAAAAAGGAACTGTTGTTGCCGTTGGAAATGGTAAAAAAGATGAGCCATTAACTGTTAAAGTTGGAGATACTGTTCTTGCAGGAAAAACTGCTGACATGACCTCCACACACCAAGACGGCACGAGCACGTCGAACGCACACTCGAGGCCGCGGCTGCGGCATTTTCGGAGATCG
>CAZTCG010000018.1:0-6116 GCA_964612005.1 uncultured Flavobacteriaceae bacterium
TAAATTTAAAACTGCAGCCATTGTAGATGGATTTAACTCACATGCCTTCTGCATGGCCAGTGCACGTTTGTAAACTAATTTTAAAGCATCCTCAAATGTTAATGTTTTATTGGCTACTAAGGCTGAAAATTCTCCCAACGAATGTCCTGCAACTGCATCTGGATTAAAGTTGTCAATTAAACTTGCCATAACAACAGAATGAAGAAAAATAGCAGGCTGTGTTACTTTAGTTTGCTTCAATTCCTCTTCGGTTCCAGAAAACATGATGTCAGTAATTCTAAATCCAAGAATACTGTTTGCATCTTCAAACAATTGCTTTGCTTTTGCATTACTTTCATATAAATCTTTTCCCATTCCGGGAAATTGTGAACCTTGTCCTGGAAAAATATAAGCTTTCATGAATTAAAAATAGTTATTGTAAATAATAGGGAAAGATACAATTTACTCTGTGAATAAACGAAAATATTGAGGTCTTTATTTTGAACCAATAAATGTTGAAAAAGGCTTTTTATTTAGAAAAAGCAACTAAGTTTTTATTTTCTATGGCTAAACGCTTATCCATTTCAACCATTGCTGCTAAGGCTAACTGAGAGTAATTTTGTGAGGCAGTTCTAAATCCTTTAGCTTCTGTTTTCCATAATTTTTGAATAACATGTATTCCTCCTTGATTTGGATTTATTGCAGCTAAAGCAGCTTTTACATTTCCTGCTCCGGCATGATAGCAATGCATTACTAAAAGTCGAAACCAAACATCTTGTTCGTTAAAAGCTATGCCCATGGTATCCAACATTTCTTTTGCTTTTGGTATACAAATATTTTTAATTAATGACGATGCTGCGTAAGCAGAGCGATTAAAATCTGCTCGTTCATCAGTATGTTTATTAACTTTTAAACCATACATTCTTGCTACTGACTTCATCAACTGAAAAGGCCCATAAGCACCTACATTCGATTTTTGAAGTTTATTAGGTGATTCAATTAATAATATAGCTTGTGCGTACCAAGGATCAACTCCATTTGCAACAAAACACTGAATGCCTTGATGAATATTTCTATAAGCATTGTCAAAGTCATAAAAATAACTTTTACCGCTAGTAATAAAAATTTTTGCAGAATCATTTAATCCATGAGATTTTCTTATCTCTTTTTTATAACTCTCTTTTTGTTCATCCGATTTATTTTCCCATTCGTCTAGACTAATCTTTGCTACAATCTTCCTGTTTTCAGCAATATTTACAATAAAAGAATCTTTAGATAATTTCATCACTTGTTGCCAAAACTTTACTTGAGGCAATGTGTCGCAACCTAAATGGTAAATTTGTTTGTCAAACACATAATCTTTAGTGATGTTATCATTTTTCACAACACCTATCACATCTCTGCAATGGTCAGTTGAACATTCTACTTGTCTTGTTGTATCAGGATTTTTACCTGATATAGCAAATGCTGTAATAACTGAAAAAAGTAGTTTCATGCGTTTACAAATTAATAATTAAAAAATTTAAATAGCAATTTTTTGAATTAAAATTGGAGCTATTTATTCAATCACAAGTTACAATTGTATAACCATAGTATTGAAAAGATGTTACAGTAATTATTAACCTATTGTTTTTAATAACTCTTACTATTAATTTTTAAAACAGTTTTTTTTACTTTAGAAAATGACAGAACTGCAATTATACAACCAATGCTATTAGCTATGAAATCAAGTACATCACCACTACGTTGCTCGAAATAATAACTTTGCATGACTTCTAAAATTCCTCCATAAAAAATACAAAGTAAAGTTACTACTACCGTTTTAAAATTACTTTTTACTATTAAAGTTCTTACAGATAAATGGGTGAGAATAAAAAAAACTGATGCGTGTACAAATTTATCAAAGGACAAAAGTTCGAGCCAAGATACATGAGGTATTTTGTTACCTGGGGTGCTGCAAAGCAAAAAAATAAATGCAACCCAACTAATTAATGGAAGTTGATATTTAATAAATTTTTTAGTCATGGCTTAAAACACGAAGAGCTGCTTAATAAGCAGCTCTTCGTGTAGAATTTTTAAAGTAAAATTATTTTACTTTTTTAGCTAAATCAGCACCAGCTTTAAATTTTACTACTTTTTTAGCAGCAATTTTAATTGGTTGTTTTGTAGCTGGGTTGATACCTTTTCTAGCAGCTCTTTTAGCTACTGAAAAAGAACCAAATCCTACTAATGCTACTCTGTCACCTTTTTTAAGAGCTTTTTCAACTGCTTCGATTGTAGCGTCTAATGCTCTTCCTGCGTCAGCTTTAGTTAATTTTGCACCTGATGCGATTGCTTCGATTAATTCTCCTTTGTTCATTTTTTTTAGATTTTTTTGGTTAAACAATAATTACTTTGAACAAGACAAATGTAATACGAGAAGTTAGTTTGTCAAGACCTTCATCAAAAAAAAACGCTGAATTGTTGAAAAATAGGGCTTTTGTTAATAAGTAGATACTGAAGTGGCTGTTTTTAATGACTTTCAAGGCATTTTAAATTAATTTTTTAAGCTTAATAGGATGCTCAAAGCATCTTAAAGGTAGAATTCTTTGTTTAGAGGGGCTTTAAAAATTAAATAAATTTAAAATCATCATTAAAACGGAAACCTCTCAATAAATCTTCTATTGATAATTTTTTCTTACCCGCTAATTGTAATTCGAGAACATTGATGAAACCATCATTACAAGCCACTTTCAAATAGGTTTTATGATCTGTTGTAATGTTACCACAATGAAGTTGATGATGAACCACTTCTTTTAGAGATTTATAAATTTTGAAATTTAAGTGATTACCGTTTACATCTAATGCCTCTGTCCATGCAGCAGGATATGGAGATAATCCACGAATTAAATTATGAATTTGCTCTGCATTTTTTGACCAATCAATTTTACAATCTTCTTTAAAAATCTTAGGCGCATGTTTCCATTCTCCTTTTAAAGCTGTTTGTTCAATGAGTTGAATACTACCGGACTCAATTTTTTTTACAGCATCTAGCACTAATGAAGCTCCTTCATTCATTAATATATCATGCAATTCACCAGCAGTTGTTTGTTCATTTAATTCAACTTTAAATGAACTCAAAATATTGCCTGTGTCAATTTCATGTTTTAATTTAAAAACAGTTGCCCCTGTTTCTTTTTCGCCATTAATAACTGCCCAGTTAATTGGAGCAGCTCCTCTGTAATTAGGCAATAGAGAAGCGTGTAAGTTATATGTTCCTAAAGGTGGCATATCCCAAACATCAACAGGTAGCATTCTAAATGCAACAACAATTTGCAAATCCGCATTTAATGATTTAAGTGTATCAATGAAGTCAGGTGATTTTAATTTTTCCGGTTGAAGAACTAATAAATTATTTTCAATAGCATATTTTTTTACTGCTGTTTGTTGTAATTGCTGACCTCTACCTGCAGGTTTATCAGGCGCTGTAACAACAGCAACAATCTCATAGTTATTTTTTACAAGAAGATTAAGTGTAGGAACTGCAAAATAGGGCGTTCCCATAAATATTATTTTCATTTGTGATTTAAGAATTTATGAGTTTGCTAATTGTGAATCCAGCAACGCCAAGCCCTCTTCAAAAGAATGTGGCCTATATCCCAATTCATTTTTTGCCTTATCTATAACAAAACCTGTAATTGGTGGGCGTTTAGCCGGCTGATTAATCCCTTCACTCGTACTTGGATGTATTAAATTTACATCCAATTTCCAAAAGTTAGCAACACGCTGGGCTAATTCAAAAATGGACATAAAATCGGGGCCGGAAATATTATACACTCTTCTTGCTTTTCTCTTTGCAATTAAAATACATCCCTGCGCAAGATCTTCCGCTAGTGTTGGCGTTCGAAATTGATCGGTAACAACATTTATATTTTTACCTTGCTCTAATGATGACTTTACCCACAACACTACATTGCTTCTACTTGAGTTAGGTATAATTCCATACACTAAAACCGTTCTTACAATTGCCCAATGTAATCCACTTTCCATTACAATTCGCTCAGCTTCTAATTTTGACCAAGCATAATAACTTAAAGGATTAGCTTGCTCCTCCTCTGTTAATGGTCCTTTTGTTCCATCAAAAATAAAATCAGTTGATAAGTGTATTAAATGCGGTTGATATGAATCTGATTTTATTTCTTTTAATGCATCTACAATAAATTTAACAGCATCAACATTCATTAATTTACATTGATCTTGCTGCAATTCACATGCATCAACATTCGTCATAGCGGCAGTATGAATTATTGTTTCGGGTTGATATTTACGTATTACTTGCTTCACATTTTCTGGAGAAGAAATATCCATTGAACAATATTCAAAATCATGTTCCCCCGGAATTCTGTTTTCTCCTCTAGCAGTGGCGATAAGTTGAACAGCTTTATCTTTCTTTAAAATATTAACTAATTTTTGACCTAACAGTCCATTTGAGCCAGTTACAAGTATTTTTTGCATTTGTACTAATTTGATTCACAAAATTAAACAATTGCATGAACTCCGGTTTTTTTTCTTTTAACTTTACCATCTCTAAATTTAAAGTATGATAACTCACCGTTTAAGAAGGAACAGAAAATCACAACACATACGTGATTTGGTTCAGGAAACTACATTAAGTGTTAAGGATTTTATTTTTCCGATGTTTTTAATTGAAGGAAAAAATAAAAAATCAGAGGTAAAATCCATGCCTGGTATTTTCCGCTTGTCCTCTGACTTATTAATAAAGGAAATGGAAAGCTGCATGAAGCTGGGCATATTTACTTTTGATTTATTTCCAAACATTTCTGAAAAATTAAAAGACAAGATAGCTAGTGAAAGCTTAAATGAAAAAGGACTTTACTTAAGGACCATCCGTGAAATAAAAAAGAAATTACCTGAAGCAGTAATCATGTCAGATGTCGCAATGGATCCATACAGCAGCGACGGACACGATGGGTTGGTTGTAAACGGAGAAATCAAAAATGATGAAACATTGGAAATACTTGGAAAGATGGCAATTGCTCAGGCTGCTGCCGGAGTTGACATCATCGGGCCAAGCGACATGATGGATGGGCGTGTAGGATATATTCGTGATGAACTGGATACAGCAGGGTTTACAAATGTTTCCATCATGAGTTATACTGCAAAATATGCAAGTGCATTTTACGGCCCATTCAGAGATGCTTTAGATAGTGCACCTAAATTTGGTGATAAAAAAACCTATCAAATGAATCCGGCCAACAGCCGTGAAGCTTTATTGGAAGCTCAATTGGATCTAGAAGAAGGTGCAGACATTTTAATGGTAAAGCCGGCTTTATCTTACTTAGATATCATAAAATCCCTACACGATAACTTTCATTTACCAATTGCAGCATATAATGTAAGTGGTGAATATGCCATGGTAAAAGCCGCTGCTGCAAAAGGGTGGATTGATGGCGACCGTGTTCGTGATGAAATGTTGTTAAGCATGAAACGTGCGGGTGCAAAAATCATTCTGACCTATTTTGCAAAGGAATTTGCGCTTGCACAAAAAAACAGAAAACCATAACCGTTCATTTCAATGCAATTTGATGAACTTAAAGATTTTCTGGAAGAAAAAGTAAACCAATACAATACCATTCATTTTATTGAAGCAGATCCAGTAAGTGTTCCTCATCGTTATACGAGAAAAGAAGACATTGAAATTGCCGGATTTCTAGCTGCAACCATTTCCTGGGGCAACCGCGAACAGATTGTAAAAAACGCGCATCGTTTACTCGATAAGTTTGGCGAATCACCATATGATTTTATTATGAGTTACAAGCCAAATCAATTAAAACGATTTAACGGATTTGTTTACAGAACCTTTAATGAAAGCGATTTGCTCTTTTTTATAAAAACATTACGTCATGTTTACACCAAACATAATGGGATTGAATCAATATTCAATCAGCACTCAACCAATGAAGACACACAAATTGCAATTCATATTTTCAGGAAACATTTTTTAGAATTA
This sequence comes from uncultured Flavobacteriaceae bacterium, assembly GCA_964612005.1. Lineage (GTDB taxonomy): Bacteria > Bacteroidota > Bacteroidia > B-17B0 > Aurantibacillaceae > JADJDM01. Next base: position 5,990 of record CAZTCG010000018.1, read on the forward strand.
AAGCACGATATACATGTTGAAAAACACATTGCAGATCCATTAAAAGGTTCAGCGGCAAAACGCATCAACATGTTCTTACGATGGATGGTGAGAAAGGATAAAAAAGGGGTTGATTTTGGCTTGTGGA
>CAZTCG010000018.1:6126-12815 GCA_964612005.1 uncultured Flavobacteriaceae bacterium
TCTGCTTTAAGTTGCCCACTTGATTTTCATTCAGGAAACATTGCGCGTAAATTAGGTTTATTAAACCGCAATCAAAACGATGCAAAAGCAGTTATTGAATTAGACACTAACTTAAGATTGATGGACAGGAATGATCCGGTAAAATACGATTTTGCACTCTTCGGATTAGGCATTTTCGACCATTTCTAGTAAAATAATAATTGAATCAACTGCCATAAAAAACAATTATTCCACGCTTTTATTATTTTCCTAACTTTGACAACTTAAATCTCTCAAAATGCCAAATGTAGTAGCCATAGTAGGAAAACCAAATGTTGGAAAATCAACCCTCTTTAATCGTTTAGTGGGCGGAAGAGTAGCCATTGTTGACTCCATAGCCGGTGTAACTCGCGATAGGCACTATGGTAAAACCGACTGGAACGGAAAAGAATTTACCGTTATTGATACCGGCGGATACATTTTTGGAAGTGATGATGTTTTTGAATCAGAAATAAGAAAACAAGTTGAAATTGCTATTGAAGAGGCAACCGTTTTATTGTTTGTAGTTGATGTATCAGACGGAGTTACTGAGTTTGATAAAGAAGTAGCAAAATTAATTCGTAAAAAGAAAAAAGATGTATTGTTGGTTGCCAACAAAGTTGATAACTCAGAACGTATTGCCTATTCGGCTGAATTCTATTCATTAGGTTTAGGTGAGGTACATTGTATCTCAGCAATAAGTGGAAGCGGAACTGGTGATTTGTTAGATGAAGTAGTTAAAAAATTACCTGAAGATACGGCTGTTGAAATGGAAGACCTTCCAAAAATAGCAATCGTTGGAAGACCAAATGTTGGAAAATCATCATTAACAAATGCGCGCTGAGCGTAATATTGTTACCAACGTAGCCGGAACTACTCGTGACACCATTCACACACGTTACACTTCCTTTGGATTGGATTTTTGGCTGATTGATACTGCGGGAATTCGAAAGAAAGCCAAAGTATCCGAAAACCTCGAATTCTATTCCGTAATGCGTTCAATTAAGGCAATTGAAGATTGTGATGTAGCCATCTTAATGATTGATGCAACCTTAGGTTTCGAAAGTCAAGATCAGGCGATTTTTTCACTTGCTGAAAAAAATAAAAAAGGTATTGTAATTGTTGTTAATAAATGGGATTTAGTGGAGAAATCAAGTAACACAGCAAAAGAATTTGAAGCTGCCATTCGTGAACGAATTGCCCCTTTCCGTGATGTGCCAATTGTATTTACTTCTGCTACTGAAAAACAACGTATTCTAAAAGCAATAGAAATTGCGATTCAGGTATATAAAAATAAAATTTTCAGAATCCCTACATCAAAGCTGAATGATTTCTTCTTGCCTTTGATTGATAATTTTGGACCTCCTGCCATTAAAGGTAAATTTGTAAAAGTTAAATACGTTACCATGCTAAAAATTAAAACACCAACTATTGTGTTTTTCTGTAACCTGCCTCAATACATTAATGACCCATATAAACGTTTTTTAGAAAATAAACTCAGAGAAAACTTTCCTTTTTCAGGCGTACCACTTACACTTGCATTCCGAAAGAAAAGTTAGTTGTTTAGTGAGTTTAGAGTAACTGGTTTAAACTTTCAAGCTACTTTTAATCCATGAAAATTACTTTATTGCAAATAGATAAAACCGATCAGAAATGGGTGGAGGATGGTTTTGAAATTTATGCTAAACGTTTGCAACATTACGTTCAATTTTCAGTCAGCACATTGGTTTATCCTAAAACTAACCGCAACCGACCAATTGATCAACAAAAAAAAGAAGAAGCTGCACTTTTAATAAAAGAATTTCAAAAATTTGATCATTTGATTTTGCTAGACGAAAATGGTAAACATCAAACATCAATGCAGTTTTCAGCTTACTTGAATAAGCTTAATTTATCAGGCAAAAAGCATATTGCTTTTGTAATTGGTGGGCCGTATGGTTTTGATAATTCCATTTATGATAAAGTAAAAGACAAAATCAGTTTATCTGAGATGACATTTTCTCATCAAATGGTGAGGGTATTTTTTGCGGAACAATTATACAGGGCTTTCTCCATCTTAAAAGGCGAAAAATATCATCATGAATAGTTTATTCATTAAAATAAAATACATTTACTTTAAAATTTAATCTTAATTTAATTAAAGCAATTGCGCTAAATAAATGAAAAGGAACATCAAAAATAAAAACATTCTTTTTTATTTATTAGTGGCATACATTCTCCTGCAATTTATCTGGTGGGAAGTACTTTTAGTAAAACAAAGTCGACAAATATTTGACAGCAAAGAAAAACTTCTTGCGCTGGGAACCAGTAATCCCGAAGTTTTAAAAAATGAGTTGAAACAACTGCAAAAGAAAAGAGACAATTATATCTATATGATAATTGGTGAGGGCACTATTTTTTTAATTTTCATAAGCATCGGTATTTTAAGAGTGTACAAATCGCATCAGCGAGAAAAGGAGATTTCCCGACTACAAAAGAATTTTTTATTATCTGTCTCGCATGAATTAAAAACACCTTTAGCAACAACCAAACTCAATTTACAAACTTTAATTAAACGAGAATTGCCAAAAGAAACACAACTTCAATTTCTTGAAACCTCGTTATATGAAAATGAAAGGCTAACACAACTCATTGAAAATATTCTAATTTCTACCCGATTGGATGATGTTGGAAATACAGCTAACTTATTGGTTCATGCAGAAGAAACAAATATTTCTCAACTAATTTCAGTTACGCTTTCCAAAAGCTTTACTGATGAAGAACAACAGCGTATAGTAAGTCATATAGCCGATGACATTACATTAAAAACTGATTCAGTAATTTTCCCTTCCATAATTATTAATCTAGTAGAGAATGCTATAAAATACTCTAATGAAAAAATTGATGTAGTTTTAAAAAAAGAAGTCGATTCTATTTTGTTTAAAGTGGCTGATAAAGGAGCTACAATTTCTTTGCAAGAGCAAGAGAAAGTATTTGATAAATTTTATCGTTCAGGTAATGAAGATGTCCGCAAAAATAAAGGTACCGGATTGGGTTTATTTATTGTTAAAAAATTAGTAGAAATGCACAACGCAAATATCCGATTGTATCCTAATGAAATAAGAGGTAACGTATTTGAAGTGAAATTTCCATTATAAGTTTTATTATTTCCTTTTTGATTTTTTTATAACAAAATCACCCTTTTCATCTGGGTTAGCAACAAATGCATAATCCAATTGCTTACGAATGACATCAGCTTTTTTCACTTCTACCCAAACAGTTTCTCCTAAAGCATAAACTTTTCCGGTATTTCTGCCCACGTACCTAAAATTATCCGAATCAAAGTGATATGAATCATCACGCATATCGCGTATACGAATCATACCCTCGCATTTATTTTCGTTAATCTCAACATATATGCCCCATTCAGTAACACCACTGATGGTTCCTTTAAACGATTGCCCAACTTTATCTTCCATAAATTCAACTTGCTTGAATTTTATGGATGCGCGCTCTGCATCGGACGCCATGCGCTCCATATCGGAAGAATGTTTACACAACATTTCTAATTCCTCTTTGCTTGAATAGTTTATACCATCCAAATGTGCTTCCAATAAACGATGCACCAACACATCAGGGTAACGACGAATAGGTGATGTAAAATGCGTGTAGTATTCAAAACCCAAACCGTAATGCCCAACATTTTGTGTTGTATAAACAGCTTTGGGCATTGATTTTAAAGTAAGCAATTCAATCATGCTTCCTTCCTTTTTGCCTTTTACATCTTTCAATAATTTATTGATAGAATCAACTGTTGATTTTTTATCTTTTAAATTTACGTTATAACCAAATTGATTTACAAATTGATTTAAACTATTCAGTTTATCTTCCGAAGGAATATCGTGCACGCGATACACCATGGCTTTGGCTTCATTTGGTTTTTTCTTTTTTCCTTTTTGGTCTGCATCAATTGGTTTACCTATCAATTCGGCAACTTTACGATTGGCAAGCAACATAAAATCTTCAATTAGTTTATGCGCATCTTGCTGCACTTTAAAATAAACTCCTAAAGGATTTCCTTCTTCATCCAAATGAAATTTTACTTCTTCCTTGTCAAAGAAAATAGAACCCTTTCGAGTTCGTTCTACACGAAGTTTTTTTGCCAATTGATCAAGAATTAAAATTTCATCTTTAAAATCGCCTTCTTGTGTTTCAATGATTTTTTGCACCTCTTCATAAGCAAATCTTCTGTTTGAATAAATAATTGTTTTGCCATACCACTCATGAATAATTTTTGCCTGTTCATCCATTTCAAATACCGCACTAAAACAATATTTTTCTTCATTCGGACGAAGCGAACAAACAAAATTACTCAGCACTTCCGGTAGCATTGGGATTACTCGATCCACTAGATAAACAGAGGTAGCACGATTAATTGCCTCTTGATCAAGAATAGATTCAGGCTTTAAATAATGAGTTACATCAGCAATGTGAACACCAATTTCGTAATTCCCATTTTCTAATCGTTGAAATGAAAGCGCATCGTCAAAATCTTTTGCGTCAATTGGATCAATTGTAAATGTTGTGATTTTTCTAAAATCTCTGCGTCTAGCAACTTCTGTTTCGGTAATAGTTGTATTAATTTGTTTGGCAGCTTTTTCCACTTCCTTTGGAAACTCAGGCGGTAAGCCGTATTCAGCCATAATCGCATTGATCTCTGTTTTGTGTTCACCCGGAAACCCAAACACTTCAAGCAGTTCAACAGTAGGGCAAGTTTTTCCTTGATCCCAGCTTACTAATTTGACTAGTACTTTTTGTCCGTTTTCTACTTTTTTACTTTGCTCCATTGGCAAATAAAAATCAACATGGATTTTATTGGAATCAGGGATGATGAAACATGATTTTGGAGTAAGCTGAACAAGACCAACAAAGTTTACTTTATTTCGTTTAATTACCTCTTTAACTTCGCCTTCTTTCCTTTTTCTTCCACCCGAATACAAGTAAACTTTTACTAAATCCCCTTGCAAGGCATCCTTAGTTTTATTTTCTGATATAAAAATATCCTGCTCCTGATTTTGTACAACAACATAGGCGGAACCGGTTGCAGTAAAATCGATAACACCTGTTATATATTGTTTATTTTCTTTGAATTTATATTTGCCGGTTTCAGCCTCTATCACTAAGCCTTCACCAACTAATTTTTCCAAAACTTCAATAACTTGAAAACGTTGCGAGTCACCGTCAATTTCCAAAGCAGCTGCAATTTGCTTGTAATTTAGCGCTTTCCCCTGATTGTGTTTTAAAAAATCAAGTACTTCTTCAAATAAATAACGTTGTTTTGGTTTATTGCTTCGCGACATAACTATAATTCTTATAGTATAAAGCTAATCAATCCAAGCTCAACGTGAGAGTAAGTTCAAAATACTAATGAATGATTTATAAACAAAAGAATAATTGAATAATTACTGTTCAAACTTTTTATAATCAGCCGGAACCGAAACCTGAATAAGTTCAAGGATTTTTTTATCGATTTTTGTCATCTCTAATACAGAAACTACTTTGCCATCAATGCTAGTTTCATAAGAAGCAAGTGGCATAGCTCCTTTAGGTAAATCTTTTATTTGATTGAAGTAAATGGATTGTTTATCTTTTCTATTCCATAATTTAACCATTGGAATAAAAAAATCAAATTTCTCTGTACAAATCCAGTAAGTAATTTGTGTATTTTCTTCTGTATTTTTTACAATGTATTCATTACACTTTCTACCTAAAATCGATTTTACATTTTTAGATTTGGTTACTTCGCAAGTTCCTTTAATAACAGCAGGCGTTTCTGATTTATGATCCCCCCAAACTTTTCTGCCCGGATTTACAAATTTAATTTGATTATTAGTTAAATCGAAAACAAAACTTCCTTCAACCTTACCTGATTTTTTACCCAACTGATCAAGCTTTATGTGATCTGATTTAACGTAATAAATATTTATAGTGGTGTCTTTTTTTGTCTGCATTTTAAATTCTATTACTCCTTCAAATTGTGCGAATAAAGCAACAGTAATTAAAATAAATATTTTGGTTAAAATTAATTTCAACATGTAATTCAAATTTTGCATTTAAATTTAACGAATAAATTGCTAATATAATAAGAATGGATTTACATTCAAAAAATAAAACAACACAAATAACAGGCCAAAAAGGTGAAGAACAAGCTGTATTTTTTTTAACCGATAAAAACTATAAGATTATAGAATTAAACTGGAGACATAGAAAATATGAAATTGATATTTTGGCTGAATATGAAGATAAATTAGTTGTAGTTGAAGTAAAAACAAGAAGCTCCGATCAATTTGGAACACCAGAAAGTTTTGTGAGTTTAAAAAAACAACAGTTTTTAATTTCTGCAGTTAATGCTTATGTTGAAATTAAACAATGCAACAAGGAAATTAGGTTTGACATTATATCAATAATCCATCATGACAATAAATTTATAATTGAACACATTGAAGATGCATTTTATCCAAGAGTTTAAATACTATATATTAAACCAATAAACCAGTTTTGCAATAATGGCCTTATTTTTATTTTGAAAATTGGTAGCAAAATAATTATCTGAATAAACAATAAAAAAATCACTCATTGGTTTAAATCGATATTGAAATCGGGTATTGATATTAAAATTATTGAGCTGTGAA